>JBEKWK010000467.1:0-3186 GCA_049513175.1 FCB group bacterium | reverse complement strand
ACTCAGGCATCTCATATTTCAGTTCACTAAGATTCGTAGTCAAAACTATAGTCCTTATTATACAAAATTTTTTACTTAATTATTAAATGATAAAAATTTAATAATTAAATTAATATTTTTTTAAACCATCTCAAATAGAGAAATTAGGTATTTTAATAGTTTGTAACATAATGTTGCTATTTATATGAAAGTTAAAGAAATATTTTATTAGCATGCAGATTTCGGAATTTTCATTTTATCCAATTAAATCACGTTGGTTTATATTATTATTTCTGAAAACAATTTATTTATTTTTTTGATACAAAACCGATTGGTCCCCTGGGTTCAATGACATTTTGTAAATTAGAATAGGGTACCAGCACTTTATCGGGTTTACCCGGATAAAAGCCCTGAATCAGCGAGGGCACGAAATTGAACTCGATACCTTTTTCTGTCAGAACAAAAAAGTTGTAATTTTGTTCAAGCGGTTGAATCCAGTTTTCTTTTGAGTAATCTAATATCCAATCGTCATCAATACCACCTAAAAAAGTAATAGGACGCTTATCCTGAGGTACTTTATTATGTGCAATTGCCTGAGTATGCAAATCCTCTAAGCAATAATTATAAAGAATTTTTAAATAATCGCTGTCTTTCCTGAATAAATCTTTCAATCTAATTTCCTTGCCTGTTTTAAGATTGTAATTTAAAGCAGAATAAACAGCTTCGTTTTCGCTATAACCGGCATAACCGGGATAAGTGTCGAATTTGATGCTTACGATGGCATTACGGTTATAAGCAATTGAATATACATAACTCAATTCACTTTTTCCGTTACCCGGATTTATATTATAATCATTTTTAATTTTTTCAATAAAAGCATTTATGACACTATCTTTAATTGAAACTATAAGCTTATTAAATTTATTCAGGGCATTAATATTCTTATAGCCGGAAAATTCGGGATAGTGAAAATTCAGAGAATAAACCCTACCTTCTATGGAATCTAATTTATCTATTTGCTTTGCAGTGATATTCAGTGGTTCTATATCAATCTGTTTAGATGCTTTTTGATAGGAGTTGGCATCCACACAAAAAATGATGCTAAATATTGCAATATAAAATAAAATCTTATTCATCTCAAAACATTAAACTTGTATTCCGCTTATTTAGCTGTTTTTAAAAAATAGATGTCTTTCAAATAATTTGAGCAAAGGATGCAGAATTCCTGAATGATATTAAACACAACCTGTAGGCTTTTCGAGACCGGCTACTTTACATGCACCTTTAGCGGGACCGGAAGGAAAAAGCTCATATATTTTTTTTAGATTAAAATCCGTCTCTTTACAAAGCTTCCTTATCATAGGTGCAATTCCGTATTGCCTGAAATAATTCCGCAAATAATTAATTACTTTCCAATGTTCTTCCGATAACAACTCCACGTCTTCAGTAGATGCCAAAGCTAATGCAATCCTTTCGTTCCAATCCTCAGGGTTTTCCAAAAAACCGTCTTCATCTACAGGTATCTTTAAATCCTGCCATACTAATAAAGGCATATATACTCTCCATTCATGTTTTTAGTTAATTTTGATGTTTACACATCTCAATTTTACTAATTTAACACAAGTTCAGCAAATGAACAACCTATCGCCGGATAAGCATAATATGATAAGACAATAATGGCATCTGCAGAATGTAGAGTGGTATTAAATATTTTCTACCCTGCCATGAGGGTATTTCCCTTTTTTTATTTTTTCAAACTCATTCATTAGCATGTCATGTTTCCTCTCATCAGTTAGAAGGTATGTAAGCAGGAATTTTGCAAGTTGGGATGTAGTCTCATTGAGGGAAGCTTCGGCAAGTTCTATCGTTTTTTTTTCGATTTCTTCATGCTCTTCCAGCATATCCCAGAATTCCTCCAGTTCATGCGGCTTAATAGATATGAAACCTAACTCGAAATTATCTATTATTAATTGCTGAACTCTTTTATGCATGACGGAATCCTGGTGAATCACCTGCATTATAATTTTAAACAATGGATTATCTGTTTTCTTTAAAATTTCAGATGTATTCTTTATGGCGGCATCCTCTATTGTCTGCCATTCCTTCATTAGTTCGACGAGTTTTTGAATGGATTCTTTTTGTGTTGGCATGTTTGCACCCAATATATATATGTATTAATCTATTTTTTGCCAGGATTCGGGAACTATATCTTTTATTTTCTCGTAAGGCAGATTCAACCAATGTTTTGGAGCAAGAACTATTTTGCCAGGATTTTGCGAAAGCCATGCACCCCACCAGCTAAAACTGCTGTTTGCTATTATATGATGCTTACAATGTGTAAATAGGTACATATCTTCGGCATCCTTATTCTGCGGCTGTCGGTCGAGATAAACCGCAGGATGGCTAAGTTTCAGATTCTCCTTTGCCCAATCGGGTTCATCTGAAAACACGAAGAAATGCGGTTTTTCTACTTTATTCTCTATTATATCAATACATTTTTCATAATAATCAAGTCCGCAAATTCCATGGAAAGCATTTGTACGAGGGTTTTTCACATAATCTCCACGTCTTATGTGCAAACTGACTGCATTACAATTTTGTATCAGTTCATCATATCCCTTTGCCCTATCAGAGAGCGGCTCCTTCAAAGTAAAATCTTTTTGTAAGATATCCTTAATATCATCAAAATACTTTTCGCATTGCCAATAACCATCGAGATAGGA
Organism: FCB group bacterium; assembly: GCA_049513175.1. Lineage (GTDB taxonomy): Bacteria > Bacteroidota > Ignavibacteria > Kapaibacteriales > UBA2268 > JBEKWK01. The sequence goes on along the minus strand of JBEKWK010000467.1, from coordinate 484 downwards.
ATTATCTTTAATTTCCAAAATTTCGGGAATAAAATTTATCTGTTTTTCGCGAATGTAAGATTTGTTCAAACCAAGCAAGCTCGTTAGTCTGTCGAAAAGCATGTTCAGAATCGGGAAATTCGGAGCAATTATTTTTTTATACTTTTTAATGTCATCTTTTGTAGCAAAGTTTTCATTTATATTATACACACCGAGAGCATAGCTTCGCTTAGTATCAATAGACGGCACATTATCAAACCAGCTCAAATCGAGCTTCAGCTCTACCCCGTGTTGAAGCGACAACTTCCTTCCAAGTGCATACTGAAACATCTGATTCCCCAAACCGCCGATAAGTTTTATTATGAGCATAGAATTATTCAGAATCCTCTAAATATTAATGAAATTTTTTTAAAAAGAAAACCGGATTTAATAATATTTATTAATATTTTAAAAATTAAGAAAATTTTAGACCAAAAAGAATATTTTATACTCCGTAGTTTCATCA
>JBEKWK010000466.1:0-3193 GCA_049513175.1 FCB group bacterium | reverse complement strand
AAACGCACATCCATATCCTGGCTGCTATTCGGAATCATCACTGTGGCATAAACTCCCGCAAACGGCTGATAGACCGCATCTTCGAGCAGGCTTGAAGAACGCACTGCGATTGGATACTTTGTTCTTTTCAGAATTTGACGCAAATCACCGATTACGGTTGGCGGTAAATCCGCATGCAGAAATTCATGGAGTATGCTGTCATCGCTTATATTTTGCAAGGCGATGGGATAAAGATTATTTTCTTCCATAAATTGTGTGAAAATATCAGTTCCAAGAACCAGCGTCCTCGGAATTGAAATATTGACACCGTCAAAGTTTTTCGTTTGAATATATTCTTTCAGTATCTTGTCAATAAATGCAAGCCCGCGTGCTTTACCGCCGAGAGAGCCTTCACCGATAATCTGGAAGTTGATAGTATCGTCATACGCATCACGCGTAAAAACCGATATTATACCCCTGCGGTTTTCCGTAAGCTGTTTTGATATTGTATTAAGAAGATACATTCTTAAATCATACCCTGTCTTGAACTGGCTGTTTCTTATCGGTTTCAATTTATATGCAAGCTCGAACTCGGTACGGGCAGTCAGCCAATATGAAAAGTGATTATGCTTGGAATGGTACAAAACTGATTCTTCAGGCATATAACGCAGATGCTCCCTTAATTCGAGCATATTCTTTGCCCTGCCAACTTCAGTGCCGTTAAGCATCCTGAAAACAAAATCCCCGAAACCAAAATTATTTTTCATGAATTCGGCAAGGTCAAGCAACAAAGTACGGGAATTTTTATTCAAAAATGTTAATTTGTTCTCCTCTGCAAACTCCTCTGCTTCTGGGTTGGACGATTGAAGGAGAATCGGCAAATCGGGCAGTTGTTTTTTTACATTCAGAATCAATTCCCTGCCTGCATCCTTAGTTTTGACGCCATTTCGCTTAAAATCCATATCCGTTATAATTCCGAGAAGAACGTTTTGATAAGTCTGGGCAAAGTCCCAAGCTTCCTCGTAAGTTTCGGCAAGAAGAATTTTTGGTCTTGCTCTTTGGCGTGTAAGCTTTTCGGATGAATTTTTCCCTTCCTCTATTAATCGCTTAGTCTGGTTCATCACCTCTGTATAAATCTGCGGAAGATAGGCAGAATAAAAAGCGGGTGAGTCCTCCACGAGTATAATTGCCGTTACGCCAAAATCAAGGCAGTCTATTTTAGCATTGATTATATCCTCGAAATATTTTATTATAGCAAGAAACACTTTCCTGTCGCCTGTCCAGATAAAAATTTTATCCAAAGCATTCAATTTGCCAAGAGACAATTTCATATATAACTCCCTCGATTGTGAGGCAAGCAATACAAGAGGTATATCGGGAATAGCCTCCTTAACCTGCTCACAAAATGAGTGCAGTTCTATATCTCCGAGCCTTAGCGTAACAATTACCAAATCGAAGGTATCTTCCCGGAGCAGTTTGAGAGCCGCCATACCGGAATTTGCCCTGATTATGTGAGGAGCATAGTATAAATTTATATCGAGGTATTCATTGAATATCGCCTCCTGCAGATGACCGTCCTCGATAATAGTATAATAATCGTAAAAACTGCAAACCATCAGGATTTTTTCTATCCTGTAGTTCATCAGATCTCTGAATTCCAGTTTCGGGGTATAGTCAAAATCCTTGTTGATTAGTCCGGAGCTTTCGACTAAGCTAAACAATTCATCTTTCTGACTTTTTTTATTTTTCATATTTTATATTCATATATTCAGAAAACATAGTTCATAAAAATCCAAATTAGCTAAGGAAATTCAAAAAACATAATTATTTAATCATCAAAGCCTCGTTCTCAAGCTCTTATATACTCCTCGTTCCCAAGCTCCTGCTTGGGAATGCTTGTCGGCTATCACAAGAGTGTCATTCCCGCAAAAGGTGGTAACATGTTGAACGTAGTTAATCCATGTTATTCCTCATAACTAAGCAATAGATCAATAACAAAAAGAATGTTCAATCCCGATGGGATTGTGACAAGGCTTGGATTGTGAAGGTTACAAACATTTAATATCTACGATATAGTACCTAAATAAAAGATAACTTCATAGAAGTTGAACGTTTGTAACAATAACTTTATTTTCTCTATTGTTTTCATTTCATATTTTAATTGCAGTATAAGCTCCGGATTCACATATTTCCATACATATTAAACAACCATCACATTTTTCCGGTTCATTAATTCGTGCATGCTTGTGTCCAAAAACATCTACTTTGCCAATTAGATTTTGAGGACAATTTTCGAGACATTTCCAACATGCCTGGCATTTATGTCTATCTAATTGAATAAATTCTGTCTGTACATGATTTGAGTTAAAAAACTTAAATTTCATATCATTTTATTTTCAAATAATTTTCCGGAGTCATCACTCCAATTTCACTATTCTTATAGTCTTTGGTGTTTCTTGTCAAAATCACATTAATTTTACCGGATTTTTCGGCGGCATAATTTTGCAGGGCATCTTCAAAATCCTTGAACTTCGAGAGCAATGCCCGTGAAATTACATCTTTATCAATAATTAAAATATCAGTAATTGTCAATAATTGACTTAGCTTTTCAATTACTTTTTCATGTTTTGCCGTTTGTTTTAATATATAATATACATTGCTTAATATAACAGGTGTAATATAGCCTTGTATTTGCTTTAATTCGCAAAGAGAGAATATTTTTGCGGCATGTTCTGAAAATGGCTGCCTGTCGAAAAAGAAATCGAGGATTACGTCAGTGTCAATCAGTACTTTGTCCATATTTATTGGTATTTCTCCGATAAGCCTTTTGCTAATGCCTTTTTATAATCAAAGTCCGGTAGCGGTTCAAAAGAACCTTTCAGGGATTTTACTAAAGGAGTAATTTTGGTGCCTGTTTTTTTCTCTTCTTTTGTAAGCACTTTTAAATAATTCTCTACCAAGCCGGACAGACTCCTGCCTTTGGATTTTGCATATTTTTTAGCGTTTTCGATTATTGACTGTTCGAGCATTAATGTCAGTTTTGTATTCATATTACACTCATAAAAATAAAATAATTTATACGTGCAAATATAAGAAATATTTAAATACGTACAAAATATATAAATTTTATACGTGTAATTTATACCAATAACTATTATTTGAGATTCCGATGCAAAAAAGATAATATACTGTTTATATAAGGCTTACCACCTAT
>JBEKWK010000465.1:0-3219 GCA_049513175.1 FCB group bacterium | reverse complement strand
TTTCATTTTCTTCTAGTTCTGATAATAAATGGACAAAATTACCTCTATATATTGTATTCCGAATTTCATCTTCATTTAATCTAATAGAGCCAGTATTCAATCTTTCAAAAATTTCAAATTTAATATCTTCAGGTGATTCTTTTCTAATAATTATCGTATTTAAGGTAGAAGTTTTTATTTTATTTTGATGTACTTTTTCGAGATTTACATATTTTTTATTATTTAATTCTTTTAATACATTTAAATTTCTTAAAGAAAAATCTTTAGGAATTCCATCAGAATCTTCAGGGAATTTTCCTTCCATAAAAGATATAAAAGAAGTTAATCTTTGTTGTCCATCAATAACACTATATTTTCCATCATTTTCTTCAGATAAATAAAGTACAGGTATAGGTACATCCATTAATAATGATTCAATTAATCTGCTACATAATTTTATATCCATTACAAATTTACGTTGATATTCTGGTCGTAATATTAAATCTCCTTCTTTATACTTAGTATAAAATTCTCTTATACTTAAATCCTTTTGATCAGTGAAAATCTTTTTGGGTTCATTATTATCGAGAATCAAATCATCATTATCATCAATAATTTCATCGAATCCATTCTCATCATTTTCGGATGTTATAATTTCAATATTTTCCATTTAATCTCCTGTAATAAAATTTTAATTGATTTTCATTTTAATTTCTTTCTAATATTTGTATTGCATCGCTCGGCAAGGGCATATCGTTATAGGTTCTGCCATTTAATTCCCTTCCGCTTTTCTTTTTGCTTTTACCACCCCATTGCTTAAAGAAAAATTTTACATTTGCTTTTTCACATTGTTCTTGGATATCCAATACCCATTCCGGGTCCATTGGTCTTGGTGTTCTACCGCTTTCACCACCGACGATTAACCAATCTATTTTTTTTAAATTCAACTTAGGTAATGGTGACAACAAAGGTTCACAAGAAAGAAATTTGACTTTGGCATTAGTTTTTCTGAGTAAATCAATTCGGCCAACTACTTTTGAATTTTCAACTGTAACACCCATCCAAATGTTGTGTCCCCATTCTAATTGTTTATTATAGCTTAAAAGTATGTCCGCTCTTTTAGTCAGAATTTGGAAAACGTGTTGGGGATTATCGTTCATTACATCGAATACTTTTTTAATGAATGATAATGGAATATCCTTATGAAATAAATCACTCATAGAATTTACAAACACTATTCTCGGTTTTTTCCATGTGTAAGGGTCATTGATTGAATCTTTATGTAGGGCTAATTTGAAGCCGTTTTCATATTTTTTCAATCCCATAGCCTTGAGTCTACGTGCCATAACTTCTGCATAACAGGACTTACATCCTGAAGATATTTTATCGCATCCTGTCGTAGGATTCCAGGTTACATCAGTCCATTCAATTTTTGATTGCGCCATATTAATTTTTTAAAACTATTTGTACATTTCTACTTTTATCATTTAAATAAAAACTCCTATTAGGTTTTCCATCTAAGGATATTATTTCAATTCTATCTTCTTTTTTTAATTCAGTTAATATTTTATGTGAGTGTTTTGGTAACATCCCATTATTCAAACCAAACCAATATAAATGAATATTTGTAACAATATCTTTTTCTTTTAAAAATTTAATTAAATTATTTTGATAATTTAATTTTTTTAGAGAAAATAATGCTTGTATATTTCCATCAAATCTATACCCTGTACCTTCTTCTTCATCTAATTTCCATTTGCTTTCTAGCCAAGTACAAAATCCTCTTTCATTATTTGTAAAGAAGAAAAGTGTATAAAATTTATTTCTTTGTTTTTCTATTGTAAATGTATCTATTCCAAATATATCTAAATATTTGTGTAATTGAATTTCCAAAATATTTATAAATTCAATAGGACTGTCAACTGTAGGGAAACCTTTGGGGAATAATTCACTCATAAATTTTCTTAATTGAAATCCTCCTTGAAATTTTTCATCTTTAGATTTTTCAATAAATCTGTACATATGGTCTATAGGAAGAAATAATATAACCTCTGTCTTTTTATTGCTTAAAATAGTTTTTAGGATTTCTAAATCTATATCTTTATAACCATAAGGATCTAAAAATAATAATGCTCTTTCATTATTTTCTAATGAATTTAATTCTTCAATTATTTCATGTATTATTTCATTATAATCTCTTTTAGTATATACTATTTCTACATTATCTGGTATTTGAATTACTTCACATTCTCTTTTTACTCTTTCTATTTTTAATATATCTTCTTCAATTTCTGAATTACCCTCATCATTTAAAATTAATTTTATATTAGGACATGTATTATAGTTATTATTATAATGATCCCTAATTTTTTCTACTTCTAGAACAGCACTGCCTTTCTCTCCATTTTCATAAATTCCTTCACCTGCAAATAAATCATATATATAAATTTTTTGAAAACCTGCACGATGTAGAATATTCAAATAAATTGAAAAATAATAAATATATAAATCTACCTTTGCTTTAGAGTGTTCAAGTAATTCTGTTTTAGGATTTGATAATTTTTTCATATTATTTTTTATTTCATATTAAATTAAAATCCATCTAATTCTAAGTATTGTTTTATATTATCTTGGTTCAAAAATGTAACTTAAGTAATATTCATATAATTAAAAAATAATCTCATTTATTCGCTAAAATATCCTGTAAATTTTTGCTGACGACACATAAAAAGGTATAGCCGGTCGAGGCTTCTATCCTTTTGATAGAGGATGTGTACTCCTGCCAATCGTCATTCATTACACCGTTGATATTCGGCATAACGACACAATAAACGGGAGTGTTCGCATTAACATCTTTCAAGCCCTGTCCCTGCTCCAGAACGATTACGATTTTGAAGCAGGAATCAGGGACTGCAACCTGGGAGCCTATAGTTTCCGTTGTATGAAATATTCCGCCTGCATATATAAATAATTCCTTATTAGAATCGAGACATAAGCTGTTGCAAAAGTTCTCGAATTTCAGCCACACTCCCCTGTTTAAATCGGGTGCCTGCGGCAGTACGTTAGAGAGGATAAAAGTTGACATGTTATCTTCTACCGTTGCGGTTCTCTCCTCGCTCATCACCATATGCCCGCGGTCATAGCCGGAGTTGGTATAATCCGAGTGCCGCACCCGGTAAAAGCCTGCAGGCAGGGATGTATCGGTGATGAAATTGCCGGAATATCTTGCGACATCTCCAA
>JBEKWK010000464.1:0-3226 GCA_049513175.1 FCB group bacterium | reverse complement strand
AGCCTAAGTAATTTCTTATAATTATTTCGTACTTCGTCTTTCCCTTGAAAAGCTATTTCAGGAGCTTCCTTATAAATACCTTTGCATAGTCTTATAGAAGGTTTCAGGTCGAGAAGTGATTTGATGTCATCTTCGCTTCGTCTCATGTATGCCTGAATTACAACGCCAAGATTAGTCAGACCTTCGGAGCGAAATCTTCTGTATAAATTAATAGTTTTAGTTGTAAAGGGAGAATTTTCCATATCTAAGCGAACAAAGATATTTTTATCAGCCGCTTTTTTTATCAAAAAAGAAATATTTTGATAAGCAAATTCCTCATCTATTCCTAGACCGAGAGATGTAGGCTTTATGGATAAATAGGTGGGAAGCTTGTTTTCAAAAATGGCATCGAGGACTTTGGATGTTTCTTCTTTCTCGTGTAAAGCGAGTTCTTTTGAATCAACAAATTCACCGAGAACGTCAATAGTAGTCATTGCACCGCCATTTGCATTTAACTCTTTTGTAACTCTTACTGCATCGCTTAGAAAATCACCTGCGATATATTTTTTTGCAACCATGTGAATCAAGCCTCTTGGGACAAGGGGCATTGTTTTAATTATTAACTGATTAAGCATAAACCTTCCGTAATATCATTTTAAAAACCTTAGAATAACGAACAAAATATTAACTTTCCGAAAGTTTAAAACTCCCGGAAAGTTATAATAACAAAATTAGCAAATTATCTGATAATTTGGATAGGATAGCTCATTTTGGTTTCACCGGAACTTAGAATAATAAAATAACTTCCTTGTGCCAAACCGGATGTTTTAAAATTGATTTCAAAAGTACTGTTACCGGTTATATCGAAATTACCGATATTTTGAAGTAATTGTCCTGTTGTGTTTATTATATATAATTCAATTTCTTTATTTAAACTAATATTGCTCTGAATTTTAATAACGGCATTGTTATAAAGAGGATTCGGGACAACATTTAGTATTTTTATTTCAGTTGAAGTATTTAAATTATTCTCATTGATTCCTGTCAGGCATGAATCAATGCTGAAAGGCTGTTTGGTTACATCAAGTATATTTGTTTTATCGGCTTTTGGAAAAATTCTAATAAATACATTATTTGAACGGTTATCAGGAATGTGCCATTTATATTGACCGGCTTTGGCATCTGCTGCACCAATATTAACTTTTTTCCAGGTACTTTGATTATCTATAGAATATTCAAGAAAAACACTATTGAGGAAATCAGACTGCCATTCTATAGTGTAGTCGTCTCCAATACATAGTTTTTCCTCTCCGGAGGGGTGTGTAATAGTTGCAATTGATTTTCCAATTGAGAAAAAGCCGCTAACAGAATTTAAATTATTATTAGCAGAATTTTTGATTTTTACTATGCAATTTGAACTGATGACTTCTGGGGCACTAATTGTATAATAATTTCCTGTTATATTTTGAAACAAGTTTGTCCAATTAGAGCCACCATCATAAGAAATATCTATATTTATAGTATCAGAAAATACACTTGACCATGCCAAATTAATGTCTTCTTTTTGACCATATTTTTTACCGTCAAGAACCGATGTTAATTGCAATGAAGGGGAATGAATTGACAAAGGTTTGAACGATGTATCGGCAACTGTCATGTTATATGTATCCCTAATCAGGATATATACTTTATCCGATTGAATATTAGGTAAGAGCCAATTATATGTGAGATTAGATGCCGGAAGAGCAGTAGCAATATCGTTCCATATAGTTCCACCATTTGTAGAGTATTTAATTGTAACGAAATTAACCTTTGTAGATGTCCATGTAATTGGCACAACAATACCTGACTTGTACATTTTATCCACAAGCGGACTTAACAAGGATATCATCGGATTCGGAGTTTCGGTAATACAAGGGGCACTTTCCAGAGTAGCTCTAATTACTTTTATTACTCTGTCACCGAATGTATATTGGACAGAATGTGTTGAATTTGTAAGGTGACAGTAACTCATTAAAGTTCCTGGTCTAGGTACAGGAGCACCTGAAGTACATGCATCAGCAATATTGTCTCCTGCAGCGCTTTGAGTAACACATGTATCAATTAATGGATCCCAGTAACAGTTATGTGTATGCTGACTGCCACAACCATGACCTACTTCGTGAGCTGTTACATTTACATCCCATGTATAATTCATTGTAGGTAAATTGTTACTGCCATACATGCCGAATACACAGTAGCCATCATTTTTATTGCACAAAGTTCCAACACCCATGGAAATCCCAGCGGTAAAAATTCCCGGTGAAGTAGGTAAAGCCGCAAAAAGACAAGCTAAAGACCTGTTTACTGAAGACCTGCTTTTCCATGCCTTTGGCATTGCATAGAGTTTATTTGCTATATCTGTTTTACCGGCATAAGGGTCTGTTGCCGTATTCTTCCAAAGATAAATATAAGGTAAATAAATTACAGTATTTAATTCAGTTTCGTAAATTTTCGATACGCATGTCATAACAGAAATTATTTGTGATAATATCTTAACAGTATCATTTGCAAAGATGGCACAATAATCTGAAGAGGCTTCAACAGCAAGATTTAGTTGCAATAATTTATTTGATAATACCTGGTCTTTATTTTTAAGTCTATCTATAATTTCTCCTCCAGGTACGGTATTTTCAGGTGTATAACAGGATATGGGCATACTCACATTTTTTGATAATAAGACTGATTCCGATACTAAAAGATGTGCATTTGGAACAGGTGATGCTTGAGTAACAGGCGAAATAAAATATTTTTCTCCGCTTTCAGGCTGAATTATACAATAGAGCATGTTTTCAGCAATTGTAAAAAATACTTTTGAATTCTTCTGTCCTTCAATTGTTCCATAGTATGATTGTATATTTATTGGTGGGCATTTGTATTCACCATCTTTTGAATTTACCCATATTTCAGTATTTGCATCTATAATCGGAGTCTGCGGCTGAAGTACGATTGTACCCGTAGTAGAAGGAGTAATAGGAAAATCCTGAATTTTAATATTTGCAGAGGAATTAATTAAAGTTTCATTCAAACTTGTATTATTAAATGAAATACATTTCACATCATTACTGCTGCTCACACTTTGAAGAGAATTTGATTTGCTTTTATTTGTATAGTTAATTTCTGTTGGATAAGAAAAAAAAGATTTTGCATTTAAAGTGGATTGAGTTTCACCTTGTGCATATACTAAACCAAAACAATAAGTAAAAAC
>JBEKWK010000463.1:0-4402 GCA_049513175.1 FCB group bacterium | reverse complement strand
GTTCAGCCATTTTTGGAATCAAATCCATCGGAAAAGTACCGTCTCGATAATGTTTCTCTATAATATCGATGACTTCTTTTTCTACGAAATCACGAACAGAATACATTACCAGCTTTTCTTCTTCTTTAAGCAATTCTTCTATATTAAAATAATCTACCGGATAAAATGACATCACACCACCTATAATTCTTATTTAATAAAATAAAATTCCCAATATAAATTGTTAAAAAAATATTATTCATTTCTTTAATCAACTTTTTAAATTAAATAAAAATTTTTAAATATCCGCATGTAAATATGAAATGTAAAATAATAATTATCTAAAACGTCTATAATTATCTTCATTAATAATAAGATTTCCATATATTGATATAATTATTTAACAAAATTTAAGGAAGGCATTATGCCACTCACAAGTGTAAGAAACATTGGTATTGCGGCTCACATTGATGCAGGTAAAACCACTGTAACAGAAAGAATGTTGTTCTTTACCGGAGAAACCCGTAAAATGGGTGAAGTCCACGACGGTGAAGCCACAATGGATTTTATGAAACAGGAGCAGGAAAGAGGTATCACAATTGCTTCTGCTGCAATCTCATGTAGCTGGGATGACCATAGAATAAATATAATTGACACTCCAGGTCACGTAGATTTTACTGTTGAAGTCGAACGTTCATTAAGAGTGATTGACGGAATGGTCGCTGTATTTTGTGCCGTTGCAGGGGTCCAGCCTCAAAGTGAAACAGTATGGAACCAGGCGGACAGGTATAAAGTTCCAAGAATTGCATTTATAAACAAAATGGACAGAGTGGGTGCCGATTTTGAAGAAGCTGTCAATTCTATGGATAAATATCTCGATGCTAATCCCGTTCCTTTTTTTATCCCTATGGGAAAAGAAGAAGACTTCAAGGGTTCAATTGATGTTATAGAAAGAAAAGTGAATATTTTTAATGATGATTTAGTAAGGCTTGTATTAGATATTCCTGACGAATATAAAGAACAATCTGAAAAAGCGAGAAATTTTTTAGTTGAAAAACTTGCCGATTTTAATGATACAATAATGCAAATGTATTTAGACGGTAAAGAAGTACCATCTGAAATATTAAAGGAAGCTGCAAGAGATGCATGCTTGAAATTGTTGATTACGCCTGTTTTCTGCGGTTATTATTTACCTTCTCCTGTAGATAAAGGTGCAGTAACAGGAATAGATTTAGATGACCCTGAAAAGCTTCACGTTTGTCATCCTGCGGCGAAAGAGCCATTTTCTGCATTGGCTTTTAAAATAATTAACGACCCGTTTGTGGGACAGCAGACATTTATTCGTATTTATTCCGGTACTTTGAAAAGTGGAATGCAGGTTTATAATACTACAAAACAAATTAATGAGCGAATTGGCAGAATACTAAGGATTCACGCAAAAGACAGAGAAGAAATAGATACAGCAGGACCCGGAGACATAGTCGCTTTGATAGGCATTAAAAATACTAAAACCGGTGATACTCTTTGTTCTCCCGAACATCTTTTCCTATTGGAATCTATATTTATTCCCCCACCTGTAATTGATTTGAAGATAACTCCGGCTTCAAAAAATGAAGAAAAGAAACTTGGAGAAGCTCTTCGAAAGCTCTCTATGGAAGACCCTTCATTTACTATTCGCTTCGATGATGAAACTAATGAAACTATTATGTCGGGTATGGGTGAATTACATTTGGAAATTCTTATTGACAGAATGAAAACCGAATTTGGTGTAATTGCTGATGTCGGTGAACCTGCAGTTGCATACCGTGAAACTATCACTACCGAAAAGGATTGGCAGCATAAATATGTAAAGCAAACCGGAGGTAAAGGGCAGTTTGCTCATGTTGTAATGAGATTCGAACCAAATGAAGGTAAAGGTTTTGAATTTGTTGACCGGATAAAAGGGGGTGCAATTCCTACTGAATTTATACCTTCAGTAAGGAAAGGTATCGAAGCTACAATGTCAAAAGGTATTTTGACAAATTATCCTGTTATAGATGTTAAAGCAGTGCTTATAGATGGTAACTACCACCCCGTTGATTCTTCGGATATGGCTTTTCGTACCTGTGCTTCAATTTGTTTTAAAGAGGCATTTATGAAAGCTCAGCCGATACTATTAGAGCCTATGATGAAAATTGAAGTTAATACTCCGGATGATTATATCGGCAATATAGTTGGAGATTTAAGTAAGAGGCGCGGCAGGATTGAATCTATGAGAAGGTATAGAAAAGGAGCCCAGAAATTAAATGGGTTCGTACCTTTAAAAGAAATGTTTGGCTATGCTACTCAACTAAGAAACCTATCCAGCGGAAGGGCAAATTATTCTATGGAATTTTTTAAATATGTTCCCCTCCCTAAAGATATACAGGAAAAAGTAATTAAAGAATTTGAAGAAATACGGAAGAACAGAAATAAATAATACCAATTTGTTAAATTAGTTTTGACTAATTAATAAAAATTTAAATCTTAAAAAATTTATAGATTTTACCACCTGTTTTTAATATATAAAGACCTTGATGGAAACTCGATATTTTAATTATTTTTGTTGACAAAGAATTATACTTGCAATCAAAAACTTTATTTCCTAAGATAGAATATATTTCAATATCTTTATTTTCTACACCAACAACTGTTAAAATATCTGTAGCTGGATTAGGATACAATCTTACATTAATATCGTATTTGGTTTCATGCACATCGTTAGTTTGTTCCATTGTCCATAATTCCTGTATATTCTCTAATTTTGAAGTATTTCTTACAAGAAAATACAAACAGTTATTAAATTGAAAATAATTTAAGGGATATAAATAACTGGAATAATAATAATTGGTGTCATTATAAGGGCTTAAAATAGATTTTGTACCTTCAATAGTTCCATCGGATACACAAATTAAATTATCCGTAAAATAAAGTTTATTATTAAAAATACTAAAATTTTTGAATTTAAGTATTTCACCCATGGATTCACGAGTTTTACGAATAACATAAGTTCCTGTCTCTGTTCCATCTGTCCTAAATAAATTTGATTCTGTTCCAGCGGTAAAAAATAAAATATCATTAGAACTAATTAAATTTTCAGGAAAGGAACCATATAAACCTTTAATTTCCTTTACCATCTTAGTGCCAGAATTTGTACCATCCGTTACCCACAATTGCCTGCCATTCTCACAATCATCAGCGGAAAAATACAATTTATCCCCGTATTGGTAAGGTTCAATAGGACAACTTGGATTGGCACCAGTACAGATATCAGCAACCATATTAGTCCCTTCTTTTGTGCCGTCAGTTATCCACAATTCTACATTATGTATTCCATCATCACCATCGAAGCAGAATTTATCTTTAAATGGGAAAAATTGATTTTTTAAATTAGCTACATCAACTTGTTCAATATCTGTTATCATATTAGTTCCTTGCCCAGTTCCGTCAGTTTTCCATAATTTTCTATTAATATTTCCTTCTACAAAAAACAAATTATCTTTGTACGAGAATAAGTCATGAATGTGAGAATTAGCTGGACCAGGAGTTATATCTTTGACAATTGAAAATTTACAACTATCCCCATTTATTTTGAACAATTCATCACCAAATTCAGAAGTTGAAAAGGTTGTAAAAAAATTATTCTTAACTCTAACCAATCCAGGAAAATCATATGATTCGTTAAATGTAAACATTAATTTTTTTGACTCCAAATCATTATTTTCAACTATATATATACTTTGATAACGACCGTTTTGTTTATAACTTTCTAATAAAATTAGACTTTTATTTTCTATTGTATCTATTAATGACAATGAAGTATAATTTTCAATACCCAATGTATTTTGAAAAACAGTTGATTTCTTCGTTCCTTCAGGAGTGCCATCAGTTACCCAAATAGAATCGCCTAAAAACACGAATTCAAAGAATAACTTGTTTCCAAAAGAACCAATGTTCTTAAAACTTGGTTTCACTCCACCTTCGATTTCTGTAATTTCATAAATAGCTTCCGCACTATCTTGTATATTTTTTAAAACATTTATATATGAAGTAAAACCTAATTTAGATATAAAAAATAATTTATTTCCTACTGATGACAGAATTTGTTTGAAATCACCTTTGAATACCGCTTTTTTTGTAGCTGACTGGCTGCCGTCAGTTACCCATAATGTTGTATCAATATCACTTCTAATAGTAAAATACATCCTATTATTTAAAATAATAAGTGAATCGATTTCTTCTCTGCTATTATTACAGGATTTGACTAATTTCAACTGTTGACTATTAGCAATGATTGGAATTATTGTAAGTATTAGAGTAGACAATAAAAATTCTATTTTTAAAAATTTTATATTCATATTACAAATATTATTCAGTACAGAAGGTGGGAGTCGAACCCACACGG
>JBEKWK010000462.1:0-3247 GCA_049513175.1 FCB group bacterium | reverse complement strand
CTATGTTATTCCTGGAATAAACTTGAAGAAGCCGAACAAGTTGATTTAGAGTCAAAAGACTTTACAGAACTTATTGACCTATTTGCTTTGGTACTAAAGAATGGCATTAATCATCTTTTGAAAAAAGGATTTGATAGAAACTACATCTTATATTCTGAAGATACTAAGAGACTAAAAGGAAAAATAGATTTTGGTGTAACAATTAAAAGAAACTTGTTAAAAAAAGCAAGGCTACAATGTAATTTTGATGAAATAAGTTTTAATGTCTTACATAATCAAATTATTAAATCAACGGTCCGAAATTTATTGTTATTAGATGGCTTAGAAAAAGATATAAAAGGAGGATTAAGAGAAGTATATCTGAATTTAAATGAGGTACAATTAATCAAAATAGAAAAAAAACATTTCCGTTTGGTTCAATTAAATGCCAATAATTATTTCTACGATTTTCTTTTAAAAATTTGTGAACTGATTTTTGACAATTCATTTATTGAAGAACATTCAGGTAAATACAAGTTCAAAGATTTTATAAGAGATGATAGACAGATGGCTTATTTATTTGAGGATTTCATAAGGAATTTTTATAAAATTGAATTACCAAAATATTGTAAAAATGCTAAGACTTATCGGGAAAACATAGATTGGGCGGCAAAAGCAACAGAAGATTCTTTAGATATATTACCAAAAATGCAAACAGATATCTCAATTGAGTTAGAAGAAAACAAAATAATCATAGAAACTAAATATACTGGTGATACTTTTCAAAGATTTTATGACAAAGAATCTATTAGAAACGCACATATAAATCAGCTATTCGCATATTTAACGAATATTGAAAAAAAAGGTGGATGTAATATTGATTGTGATGGCATTTTGTTATATCCTCAAACTGACAAGGTATTGAATCATAATTATGTTTTTAGTTCGCATAAAGTAAATATAAGAACAATAAATTTAAATCAAAATTGGAAAAAAATTCATGATGATTTGATAGAACTTGTAAATTTAAAGAAATTTGATACAATTATAAATTAATTCATAATCCATTTACAAACCAATCCGTCAGATAAATCTGACGGCAATGATAATTAGGATTTACAATAGACAACGAAATAAATTTCAATTTACAATCTCTGTGTGATTTGTGTCTTATTCGGAGCCTGTCCCGATAGCAATCGGGATGTCCTCTGTGGTAAAATTGCCTTTTCTCTTTTATTCCGTAGGAAAAATATTATGGTAGCAGAAATACCCCCATGTCTGTCCTTATCCCGTCAGGGATTAAATTATTGCCTTATTCCATCATCTATAATTTATTCACTACGTGAAATTGTTCATAAAAGGGATGTCAGTTCTACCATAATATTATCACTACGTGATATTTATAAGGTGATGGATAATAAAAAATTACAACAAGATTTTAAATACTTTTTTAAACGGTTGAAAAAATTATTGAAAAAACCGTTGAAAAAATTATTGAAAAAATAATTAAAAAACGGTTGAATTGGATGTTTAAAATTAGCGTTTTATTTTTGCGGCAGTTCATTGAAATGGGAGAATTGCTGTAATGTGTCCACCCCCTTAATCCCCCGCCAGCAGGGGAGAATCATTGCTTGTCTCCCTCTGGAGGGAGAATAAAAGAGGGAGGACAATCTGTGAAATCCATAAATCAGTTAAATCAGAGTTCTGGATTTAGTATGTTCTTTGAAATGCGGCAGATGTATTTAATTCTTTGTGCTTCTTTGTGTCTTATTCTTGGTGTACTTTGTGTTAAGACTCTTAATTGAAAACCTTTAAACACAAAGCACACAAAGTGTTTCACAAAGGTCACAAAGTAAATCATAATTAAGAAAATTCTGGTGGAAAATCCACCAAAGTAAGTAGCAATTTAAATTCCGTAAATGAATAAATATCGAACATTTACATTTCGGGAATATAAAAAAATTGAGTTTTTTGGCGGTTTTGGCGGGTAGCACAGGATAAGTTCTTTGATATAAATTAATTGCAGACAGACTTGCCGAGTTGAAATTGGAGGGTAATGGAGGGTTTCGGAGGGTAAAAGAGTTAAAAGTTTGTAAAGTTCATAAAGTATTTGAAGTAGAAAGTTGAAAGTATAAAGTTAAAAGTAATAAAATCTGGATTAACTTCGTTCAACATGTTACTTCGTTTCACTCAGAATGACTTTTTCTTACTAATAACCAATAATTATTCCAAATTATTTAACCACAATTAGTAATTAATAATTCGTAATTAGTAATTAGAAAGAACTCCTAATTCCTTACTCCTAATTCCTAACTAAACTGAAAACTGCTAACTGCACACTGCTAACTGATTGCTCAGTGTTTGCAGTATTTGTCCAGAAACTCGAAATATTCTTTCTGCCAGACAAGAGCATTTTGGATTGAAAGTATCCAATGGTTTTCGTCAGGGAAAATAACTAATCGCGACGGAATGCCTTTGACTTGTGCAACTGTGAACGCTTCGAGACTTTGAGTATAAGGTACACGGAAGTCAAATTCGCCTGTGCTAATCATAATCGGCGTATCCCAGTTCTGTGCAAATTTATGAGGTGAATTTTTTTCGTAAAATTCCTTATTAACTTTAACCCAGTATGGGCCGCCGTTCTCCCAATTCGGGAACCACAGCTCTTCGGTGGCACCATACATGCTTTCGAGATTGAAAACGCCGCAATGGGAAACAAAAGCAGAGAATCTTTTATTATGATTGCCTTCGAGCCAGAAAACTGCATAGCCCCCGGCACTCGCACCCACAGCCGCAACGCCGATTTTATCAATGTAAGGCTCTTTCAGCATGTCATCGGTAGCGGCAAGAATATCCTGCATAGGCATCCCACCCCAATCGCGGCTGATGGCATCATTCCACGCCTGACCGAATCCGGGAAGTCCCCGCCTGTTCGGAGCAAGAATGATGTAGCCGTTGGAAGCCATCAACTGGAAATTCCACCTGTAGCTGAAAAATTGGCTGACTGTGGATTGAGGACCACCCTGGCAATAAGTAATCATCGGGTACTTCTTCGTAGAGTCGAAATCCGGAGGATAAATCACCCAGCACTGAACCTGCTTCCCGTCGGTGCTTGTAATCCATCTCTCCCTCATCGTCGGCAGTTCCAGATTCTGATAGACTTTGCCGTTAACATCACTGATTTGCTTGATTTCATATTTCCCACTTCTGAGATTTATAGCAAATAGTTCAGTCGGTCTCAGCATATTGCGTCTGCCTGCAACGAGAG
>JBEKWK010000461.1:0-3253 GCA_049513175.1 FCB group bacterium | reverse complement strand
ACAATATATGAATTCAGTTCTACTAATAGTAATAATAGCAGTAGCCATAGCACTAATATTCGATGTAATAAACGGATTCCACGATTCCGCAAATTCCATAGCAACAGTAGTGTCAACCCGCGTCCTGTCACCGAAATTAGCGGTATTATGGGCGGCATTTTTCAACTTTATTGCAATGTTCGTCTTTGCACCCAGAGTTGCAGGGACAGTATCCAAAATCGTAAAAATCAATCCTGCCGACCCGGCATTTTTATATGTAGTCCTGGCAGGTGTATTAGGAGCGGTGGTCTGGGATTTGCTTACCTGGTGGTGGGCAATACCTACAAGCTCTTCCCATGCTCTAATTGGAGGATTAGCCGGAGCCGGAATGACATATATGGGTGCATCGGTTATAAGTTGGGATAAGTTGATAACGACAATGCAATATATTCCTCTTGCCCCTCTTATAGGCTTCGCAGGCGGTTTTGTCCTAATGATTGCAGTTTATTGGATTTTCAGGAAGTGGGCACCGGACAAAGTAGATAAATTTTTCCGAAAAGGACAGTTGGTCTCCGCCGCATTGTATTCTTTGGGACATGGCGGTAACGATGCACAAAAAACTATGGGTGTAATTCTTGCTATATTAATTGCATCGGGTTATGTCGCAAAAAATACGGAAATATCAATTACGGATACAAAAACATTGTGGATAGTATTATCCTGTCATGCCGCAATGGCACTCGGTACGGCTCTCGGAGGCTGGAGAATAGTTAAAACCATGGGTATGAAGCTGACAAAACTGAAACCGGTTAACGGCTTTTGTGCAGAAACTGCCGGAGCATTCACTTTATTTATGGTAACTCATCTTGGAATACCTATTTCCACTACACATACTATTGCAGGCTCTATTATCGGTGTCGGCTCGACAATGCACTTTTCGCAGATTAAATGGTCTTTGGCAGGTCGTATTATTATTGCATGGTTTGTAACTATACCCTGCTCTGCTATAATTGCAGGACTTACATTTTATATATTTAAGACTCTGCATTTATGGCTATAAGTATTTTTCAAAAATTAATTTTGTAAAAATCTAATTATTAGCTATTTTTGTAGTCCATTAATTTTAAAATTTGGAAGAATATTATGTACACGATACTAACAATATTAATAATTTTCGGAGCGGTACTAATAATAGCCGCCGTTCTGTTACAGCCCGGCAAAGGCGATTTGACGGCTACTTTCGGCGGTATATCCGCACAGTTCGGAGCCGTATTCGGTATGCAAAGAGCTAACGATTTATTGGCTAAAATCACAAAATGGATAGCCGTTATAGTTTTGATATTAGTTCTTTTGACTAATAAATTTTTCCTTGGCAAAGAGGAAGTAAAACAAATCAGACCTGTTACACAGGGGGCGCAAATTCCCGTCAATAAAGCCGCCCCGTTAAGGTCGTCACCAATGCAAATGCCCGGTCAAGGTCAGGGACAACAAGGGCAGGGGCAGGACCAGGGACAATAAAAACGAATTAAATAGATTTTCATAAGAACCATTGCGAATTGCAATGGTTTTTTTTTGAAAAAATTAATATTAAATTAACAGAAAATTATTGAATTTCTTAAAATATTTTTGTAATTTTAAGGTTAATATATTTGAATTATTGCAAATGTATATAATTATTTATTTTTAATGATATTATAGGAGAACACAAATTCAGTTTAAGCTTCAAATCGGAATTGAATTATAGCGATAACTACAGCACTGATACTTATAGTAGCCCGGTGCTGAACGGGAGAGTTCTTATCTTAAATCAAAGTTATGAGCCTGTGAGCATTTGCAGTGCCAGGAAAGCCTTAATCTTAATTTTTCTCACAAAAGCCGAAATAGTCGAACAAAAAGGAGCGAGGGTTGTCCGTTCGATTAATTTTTCTATGCCTTATCCGAGCGTCATCCGCTTGTCAAGGTTTATTCATGTCCCGTTCAAAAAAATCGAGCTATCGAGACGGAATATTATGCGGCGTGACGGCTACAGATGCCAGTATTGCGGCACAAAGACACATGAGCTTACTATAGACCATATTATACCTAAATCGAGGGGTGGAAGCGATTCATGGGAGAACCTTGTCAGTGCCTGCAAGGTATGCAATAATAAAAAAGGCAACCAGACACCTGAAGAAGCAAAAATGGTGCTGATTAATGCTCCGCGACGTCCTCACCATATACTTTTCATTACACAATATATGGGTAAAGTCGAGGATAACTGGAAACCTTTTCTTTTTCTGGAATAGATTATTTTTTTCGATTTTTATGATTAATATCTAAAATATTTTATTTAATAACCAACATCTTTTTTGTTAATATATTTTCTCCTGATTTTAAAATATAATAATAAATTCCTGTTGGTATATTTTCGGTATTCAGTTCAATTTTATGAACACCTGCAGATTGTTCTGAATTAATTAAATGTAAGATTTCAACGCCCAATTCATTATATAAAACTAAACTAACATAGTTGTTATCAGGAATTGAATAATTAATGAATGTTGAATTTTGTGCCGGATTCGGATAGTTCTGATATAAAGCAAAACTCATCTTGTTATCTTGATTTACATTTGATGTAAATGACTTTTTAAATGAAAAAACCTCAGACCAATTGCTGTAACCACCTGCATCCGGTCCGTTATTATAACTCCAAACTCTCCAATAATAAATATTTTCTTCAGGTAACAATTCATTATTGATTGTATATTCGGTGCTGATTACATTAGAATCATTCACTATTAAATTCTCGAAATTGGCATCAGTAGCTAGCTGAAGATAGAAACTTTGTGCAAATTTATTTTTTAACCAAACCAAATGAACAGAATCTGTTAATATCTGACTATTATTTGAAGGATATAATGGTTTCGAAATAAACGATTTATAATAAGAAGCCGGTAAATTAAATTTCACGGCACGATAATTTATTTGGTCATCAGGTAAAGCCAATTCATTGATTACATTCCCACTTACATCTAATTCAGTGATTGCCGGATACCCCGAACCCCAGCCTATAACTTTATTACCATTATTCAGATACTGAATATTTCCCATAATGTCTGATTCAATAGGTGGGTCATGCTGAAACTGCCAAACGAGTTCTACAGTTTTATTTACTTCATCCATTTTATACTCGACAGCTCTTGATGGTAATACATCCCAATGTAAATTGCCATCATCGAACAAACATAAGTTCCCGTTAGGAAGCCTTCGGATTGTGTGCTGATGAGAAAAACCG
>JBEKWK010000460.1:0-3254 GCA_049513175.1 FCB group bacterium | reverse complement strand
ATGGAATAAAATAAAATTAATACTGATAAAAATTTTGGAGATTTTATGAAAATTAAACTTTGTATATTGTTGTTGACTTTAACATTTTTATTAACATCTTGTGCCTCACTAGGCTATGGTACTTTAATTACAGCCTCTAAAACTCCTGGTAACTACATTGTAAATGTACCTCAAAACAACGAAGTTAAATTTACAAAAGAAGGTACTGGCTCAGTATATATAATATTTTGGTTGTTTTCTTTTGGTGATGCGAGTATAGCTTCGGCAATGGAAGATGGAAATATAGTCAAACTACACCATATTGATAATCATGTTGTATCAATCCTTGGATTAATTCATATATACAATACATGTATATGGTGAGTAATTTTAAAATTTAATAAAAATAAATTCCAAACAATAAAATTAATTAGTTAATTAATAAGGAAAAATATGAAAAAGTTTACATTAGTTCTGTTGATATTTATTTGTTTAACCATTGCCAATGCTTTATCTGAATGGAAATATTTGTATAATTTAAATGAAACAAGTATTTATAGTCTTGCAGCAAAGAATAATAATATATTTGCCGGAAACGAAAATGGTGTATTTTATAGTAGCGATTATGGAGATACATGGATTGAAAAAAATAATGGGTTGCTCCATAAAGCTAAAGTTCAATGTATAACAATAGACGGGGAAAATGTTTTCGTAGGTCTTGGAGATTGGTATGATTATCGAAATTTATTTTTAAGTACAGATTTTGGCAACAATTGGTCGGAAAAACCTCTTCAAGAGGGAAGCACAACACACAAGTCAATGGGAAATGCAGCGATACTATGTAAAAATGATACTGTATGTGTTGTAGCTGGTAATCTTGGCTTTCTAATTAGTACAAACTTAGGTAACACATGGGAACAAAGAAGTAATGGTCTTAATAGTGGTAGTAATGCTATTGCATTATCAGGTAACAAATTATTTGTTGGCACAGCATTTGGAATTTATTTAAGTACAAATATGGGTATAGGATGGACAGTAAAAAATAATGGCTTGACTGATAAGGAAATCAATTGTTTTGGTTTTAAAAATGACACTGTGTTTACCGGAACTAATCATACTGGTGTTTTTAGAAGTACCGATATGGGAAATACATGGGTCCTAAAATCGAAAGGAATAATAAATCCAAATATTACCTGTATGATTATAAAAGATAATTGGATATTTGTTGGGATTGATAAAGGAGGTATATTATATAAGGGTGGTGTATATTATAGTACCGATTCAGGTGAAACATGGATAAATGCAGGGTTAGAGGATTATTCAGTTTACAGTATTGTAATCTCTGATAATTATTTTTTTGCAGCTACAAAAGAAAATGGAGTTTTCAGAATTAATATTAATGATTTTAACAACGGTGGTATACCTCAAGTATCAACAAATGAAATATCAGAAATAACAGACACATCTGCTACTTGTGGAGGAACAATAGAATCGGTAAGATTATCTGCAATAGTTAATCAAGGTATTTGTTGGAACACATCAGGTAATCCAACTTTAAATGATAATCCAATATCCAACCATCAACTAGGTTCCAATAATTTTTCTTGCCCTTTAACAGGCTTGACTCCTTCAAAAACATACTATATTCGAGCTTATGCCACAAATGATGAAGGCACAGGATATGGTATTACTAAAACATTTACTACTTTAAATTCAATATTTATACCCACAGTGATTACAATAGTTCCCACAAATATAACATCTACAACAATTCAAGCCGGGGGCAATGTAACAAGTGACGGTGGTACATTAATAATTGATAGGGGTATTATTTATTCTTCAATGTTGGACCCAACCTTAAATAATTATCCAGGTGGTGGAATTATCTCAAATGGTGGTGGCATCGGAATTTTCGATACCATATTATCGGAACTAATATCGAATACTTCCTATTATGTTCGAGCTTATGCAACAAATAGTGTGGGAACTGGTTATGGAAGCTCGATTCCATGTAATACAAAAGTCGGCAAGCCTATTCTTCTTTCACCCAAAAACAATGCACCTAGTGTGCCAATGGCTGGAATTTTGACTTGGAACCCGGTTCCGGGTACGACTAGTTATCATGTACAACTATCAACAGATGTGAATTTTGCTTCTAAAATAATAGATGGTTCAAATTATTCTACTTCATTCTGTAATTATTCAGGATTGATTTATAATCAGTCTTATTATTGGAAGGTAGCTGCTAATAATTTAAATGGTCTTGGGGATTGGTCAGATATATGGGAATTTACAACCCAGAACAAAAGCTCAATAGGTGGAACAAATGGACAAATGATAACAGACATTAGCGTTAATCCGAATCCTGCTTACGATAAAATAAATATTGATGGCTTGGGGATTCAATCAATACAATTCTATTCACCTAACGGAGAGATGGTTTTTGAATCTGAATATAAACACTGCATTGATATAAGATTTCTACCAACTGGTTTCTATTTTCTAAAGTTTTATCTAAAAGATAATAAAATTGTATTCCAAAAAATGTATGTAATCAGATAAATGAAATTAATTAAATAATTTAAAAATATAATTATAGGAGTTTCTATGAAATCAAATATTAAAAATTTTAAGATTTGTGTTTTAGCAACCTTACTCATTTTTACTATTTCTTATTCTCAAATACCACAAAAAATTTCTTTTCAAGGAAAATTATATGAGAATGATACACTAGTTAACGGTAAAAGAAACTTAACTTTCACTATTGGTAATTGGAGTGAATTATACCCTGAAGTACAAATTAAAGATGGGTTATATTCAGTATCTTTAGGTTCAATCAACCCCATATTACCAAGTATTTTTGACGCATCAAATATAAATTTACAGGTTTCAGTAAATGGTGTACCTCTATCTCCAAACATAGAAATTACTTCAGTAGCATATTCGTATAAATCTTTAAAGTCCGATAATTCAAATTATTTGAATGGGCAAGATTCAAACTATTACCTTAATTGGAATAACTTTAAAAATGTACCAAGTGGTATTAATTCAATTAATATTAATAATTGGAATACCGCTTTTAGCTGGGGAAATCATGCGGTAGAAGGATATTTGAAAACAGAAACCGACCCAGTTTTTAATGCAAGCATTGCTAAATCAATTCGTAGTATTGACACAAGTAATTGGAATTCAGCATTCAGATGGGGAGACCATTCGGCTCAAGGGTATATCAAAACTGAAACGGACCCTGTATTTGTTGCAAGTCCTTCTCATAG
>JBEKWK010000459.1:0-3255 GCA_049513175.1 FCB group bacterium | reverse complement strand
CAGTTTGCAAAATGGGATATATATTCTAACGCTCTTGATAAATAATAGTTCACAAACTTATAAATTTATTAAAGGGAGATAAGAAATGAAAAAGCTACTTAATTAATTAATAATCTATACCATAATCCCGCTTCCGTCCTTAATCTTCCTCTCCGGACATTAAATATTTTTTTAAAATGTAACATGAAATTTATATCGTGAGTTTCTATTGTCCATTCCATAAGATGTATCTCGTGATACAATCTCTTTTATTCCGTAGGAATTATATTATGGTAACATAGGTACCTCAATGGCTGCCCTTATCCCGTCTGGGATTATATTATTGCCGTATACCATCATCTATAATTTATTCACTACGTGAAATTGTGCCTATAAAGGACGTCATTTCTACCAATATATAATCACTACGTGATATTTTCAAGCTGTTAATATATAATTACTTCCAACCACATTTTAAATACTTTTTTAAACGGTTTAAAAAACTATTGAAAAAAGCATTGAAAAAATAATTAAAAAACGGTTGAATAAAATATTTAAAATTTATGATTTATTTTTGTGGTGAATGTTCTTTGAAAAGCGGCAGGAGTTTATAAAGTTTGTAAAGTTCATAAAGTTTATAAAGTGCGGAGTTAGGAATTAGAATTTTTTTTACTTTCAACATTCTACTTTCAACTTTTTACTCTTTTTTCTCTATGCTCTTTGTGTCTTAATCTCTGTGCACTTTGTGTTAAAATGCTTTTTAAATTCTTTAACACAAAGCACACAAAGTTTTTCACAAAGGTCACAAAGTTTAAACTCGTAGCCATTAAATTTTTAATGGGCTTAAGGTCATATGAATAAATTAATTAGTCAAAAACTGAAAAAAATCACTTTTTTCGGCGGTTTTGGCGGTCAGCACATGATATGTTCTTTGAAATAAAATGATTGCAGACCGACCGGGCAAATCGAAATTGGAGGGTATTAGAGGGTTTTGGTGGGAAAAACAGTTTTCAAAATAAGAATCCACCCTCTTAATCTCCCGCCAGCGGGAGACAACCAATGGTTAATTTATTAATGCAAATTTGCATTGACTTAATTCTTAATTTTAAATTCATAATTCTTAATTATTTTAAAGAGATACTTTTCGGGAATATTAAAAAAATTAATTTTTCAATGCAAACGATGCAAACTTTTGGTAAGTTCTTTGATAAAAACAAATTATTCTTGCAGTGGCTCAATGCAAAAGCAATGCAAAGCGATGCAAAATTTTCTACAACTTTTTTTTTAATTCTTCGTTATATTTAATAAATTATTTGCATAGAATACAAATAAATCGTAATTTTGAAGTTGGCTAATGCTTTCCAAAGAACATAAATATTAATTGTTGGATTGTTGAACAAATTTATTAATGTGACCGCAGGCGAACTAATCGGTAATATTGCATGAGATAGCCGGAAAAATAAAAAAAATACATTGGCAATAAAAATTAATTCAGAGTTTTAATATAACCGGCTATTAAACGTAGTTCTAAGACATAGAATAGGACGAATTAAATATAAATTATAAAGGATTATAACTAATAAAATTGACAGTTAACAAATAACTTATTACTAATTATTATATTTACCAGAATGAAAATGAGAGATAACAATTCCCAGCCTGAACAAAGCAAGCAAGCTCCAACCGTGATTGACATTGCCGAGTTGCGTACAAAAAAAATCGCCGAGCTTACAGCACTTGCAAAAAGCCTCGGCATTAACCATTTTTCCAACCTTCGCAAACAGGAACTAATCCTTGAAATTATCGAAGCTCAATCGAAAATCCAGCCCAAAGAACAACAAATTGAAGGGCTGATTATGAGCGGCGGCGTACTTGAGGTGTTACCCGACGGTTACGGCTTTCTCCGTTCCGTGGATTATAATTATCTTCCCTCACCGGATGATATTTATGTATCACCCTCGCAAATCAAGAAATTTGTCCTTCGTACCGGCGATACCGTCAAAGGTCAGGTCAGACCGCCTAAGGAAGCCGAACGTTTCTATGCCTTGCTCAAGGTCGAATCGGTAAACTACCTGGAACCTGAATTGATGCGCGAAAGAACGATATTCGATAACCTCACTCCTTTGTATCCCACGAAAAGGATTAAGCTGGAGGTAGGTCCGAGCGAATATTCAATGCGTATAGTTGATTTATTATGTCCGCTTGGTATGGGACAAAGGGGTTTAATCGTATCCCCGCCTAAAGCAGGTAAAACCATTTTATTACAGCAAACCGCAAACAGCATCACAAAAAATCATCCCGAAATCAAAGTTATCGTGCTTCTTATAGATGAACGTCCGGAGGAAGTTACCGATATGGAACGTTCCGTCAATGCTGAGGTGGTATCTTCCACATTCGACGAGCCGCCCGAAAGGCACGTACAGGTAGCGGATATGGTGCTGGAAAAGGCAAAAAGGCTCACAGAGGCTAAAATGGACGTTGTTATCCTTCTCGATTCTATTACCCGTTTAGCAAGGGCGCACAATACCGTAGTTCCTCATTCAGGTAAGATTTTATCCGGTGGTGTGGATGCCAATGCACTTCACAAGCCAAAAAGATTCTTCGGTGCCGCAAGGAATATCGAGGAAGGCGGTTCGCTTACGATTATTGCAACTGCACTTGTAGAAACCGGAAGCCGTATGGACGAAGTCATTTTCGAGGAATTCAAAGGCACAGGCAATATGGAATTGATACTCGACAGGAAAATATCGGAACGCAGAGTTTACCCCGCAATTGATGTTAACCGTTCCGGCACACGCCGTGAGGAATTATTACTCGACCAGGAAGAACTTAACCGCATTTGGGTACTCAGGAAAGTTCTCAGCGAATTTCAATCTGTTGACGCTATGGAATTTTTGCTCAACAGGATGAAAGGTACGCGCTCAAACCGCGACTTCCTGCTCGCAATGAACAGCTAAAATTAGTTTTATATAAATTTTATTGGAAACCGTATCTTTTTACCTGATACGGTTTTTTATATTTTCTTATTTCATTCTTCTTTCTTCTCAAACCCGGGGCAGGGGGTGTGTAAATACACTACATTTCAGACACTTCATTATTTTCTTATGCCGGTGGAACTCAGCCTAACAGATTAACACAAATAACTCATCCGAACAATACTAATAATTCCGTATTTTCGTATAACCAAAACGGTGCTGTTTCGTCGAGAATTGATATAATGGGACCAACTCAAATACATGAAGATTTTACATATACCATGGCGGGACTTGTGATGAA
>JBEKWK010000458.1:0-3269 GCA_049513175.1 FCB group bacterium | reverse complement strand
GTAGCGAAGAATCCATCTTCCTTTTTTATATAAATCTAATGTCATTTTAAATGCTCCACGGAATCCACGAACCATTCCTCGCTCAAATCCTTCCAATCAGGATTTACAGATTCAATTAAATCAATTTTCTTTTTTCTTATCCAACCTTTTATTCTCTTTTCTCTTTCAATTGCGTATTTAATATCTGAAATTTCTTCAAAATATACCAAATCATGTATCCTATACTTTGATGTAAAACCTTCAATCATATTATTTTTATGTTCATACACTCTTTTTAATAAATTTGAAGTAACTCCTGTATATAAAGTTCCATTTTTCTTGGATGCCATTATATAGACATAACTTTGTTTCATTTTATGGATTCTTCACTTCGTTCAGAATGACAGCTTTTGCACAAACAACTAAAAAAAGCGGATTCTTCACTTCCGCTGGAATGTCATAGAATAAATAATCCAGAATCCAGAACTCAGAATTCAGAATTAGAAGCGGATTGTTCACTTCGTTCAGAATGACAGCTCTAGTACTAACAACTAAAAAAAATGGATTCTTCACATCCGCTGGAATGTCATAGAATAAATAATCCAGAATACAGAACTCAGAATTCAGAATTAGAAGTGGATTCTTCACTTCGTTCAGAAAGACTGGCTGATATTTATGTTCGTTTAAATATAGCATATATTACGATGCACCGATAATCACGCTTTCGATAATATTGGCGACATCTTCGCACCTGTCATTTGCCCTTTCGAGACGGTCTAAAATTTCCTTCCATTTGAGAATCAGGACGGCATTATCTTCCTGGAACAGCTTCTTGACAGCAGAACGGTGGACTATATCTCCCTGATTCTCTAATTCATGAATCATATTGCATCTCTCGTGTAAATATTCCTGGTCCTTTATTTTTCTGAGACCTTTCAGTGCCTTTTCAATTTCAAGGGTGAATTTCACTAATATTTCTGAAAGCTCCTTCATTTCGGGACGCATTAAAGTAATCTCGTACATGCTTATCCTCGTAAGGGCAGAATCTATGCTGTCAACAATATCATCCATGCGCTTCATAAGCCTGTGTATATCCGTCCTCTCGATAGGCGTGATAAATGTTTTTTGCAGGGCATTAATACAGAAATGCGTAACATTATCCGCTTCCTGCTCGAGTTGCTTTACTTCGGTAAAAGCCGTATTCACGTCCTTCTCGCCAGTGGCACATTCTAACAAGACTCTGCAGGTTTTAATCGAAATCGCCGCATGCTGCTCGAAGTAATCATAAAATGAATATTCTTTGGGTAAAAACCATTTGAACATAATGTTCCAGTCTATAAAATTTATAAAATATTAACAATTCCTTTATACTATCTTAACAAATTTACGAATTATAATTTAAGAAATCATCTTATGTGGAAAAGTAATTTTATAAGTAAATCATTATTTTATGATTGTAACTGAAATTATTATATCAATAAGTCCAATATTTATTTGAAATCCCAAAAACCGCTTTAATCCCCCTTTGATATAGGGGGAAAGTCGTTAGAATGTTATAAAACCACTTCTATGCTGTATTTGCTTATTTCGTTTATAAAATCATCTCCTTCGAGATAATATTTCGTAGGGTAAGGATGAGTCTCTATAAGGGGATATTTTATATTAATTCGGGAATAAAGTTTTAAATTGTCGAACACATTATCGCTGAATGCATCCGATATTAATAATAAATCAATGTCGGACCACTCGCTTGCCTGATTCCTTGCCACAGAGCCGAATAAAAATACCTTATAAAATGTCAATCCATTCGACAAACATTCTTTTATAAAAGATTTTGCTAAATTTAATGCAGTTTCCTGCCAATTATTGATATGCTCCTCTTTTGTCATCATAATAACAAAATTAAGGTTTTTTTAAGAGAAAACGTAATTATATTATTACATTTATATACAGAAAAAGTGACGAAGTGAAAATAAAATCTAAAATCGTCAATCTAAAATCTAAAATCTTTTAATATACCTGTGGCAATAGGGACTGCCGCCTGTTTTCTCGTAATAATCCTGATGGTAATCCTCGGCTTTCCAGAATTTTGTTGCGGCAACAAGCTCTGTTGTTACATTATATCCTTTGTCTTTAAGGATTTTTATTAATTTTTCTGAAGTTGCTTTTTGCTCGTCATTTTTATAAAATATGGCGGAACGGTACTGCACGCCTATGTCGGGACCCTGCCTGTTGACTTCGGTCGGGTCGTGAATCTCGAAGAAATACTTTGCAAGAGCTTCGTAATTGGTTTTAGACGGGTCGAATACGACTTCGATTGCTTCCGCATGACCTGTTTTACCAGAGCAGACCTCTTTGTAAGTAGGATTATCCGTATGACCTCCCGTATATCCGACTGTCGTAGATATGACGCCCTTAAAATCATTCAGGTAATACTGTACACCCCAGAAACAGCCGCCCGCAAAGAAAGCTGTATCGGTCTTCATTTCCTTTCCTGCAGGAATAAAGTCCATCGAAATAGAATTGACGCAGTATCTCGTATCTTTAGCCGTGAGATGCTCGCCCTTGAATACATGACCGAGATGCGCCCCGCAATTGGCACATTGGATTTCGATTCTGTCGTCGCCGGGATTAGAAATAGTTTTAATCGCACCTGGTATAGCGTCGTCAAAAGCGGGCCAGCCGCAACCGGCATCGAATTTATCATCGGAGTGATACAAAGCCGCACCGCATCTACGGCAGACATAAGTACCTTTATCAAAGAATTTATCGTATTTACCTGTGAAAGGTGCTTCAGTTCCTTTATTTACGATTACCCTTTCCTCTTCCGCCGTCAATTTATTATATTTCATATTGTCCTGCTTTTTATTTTTTTGAGAATCATCGGAACAATTTGTTAAACTTGTAATTGCAAATAATAATACAATACATAAATTTATATATTTCATTTTTGAACTCCCTAATTTTATATTGAATGACAACTAATTCTCTGTAATATTGTATAATCCTTTTTATAACCAGTTGTTAGTTGCTCGTTGATAGTAAAATAATTAAAAATTAAAAATTTGGTAGCGGGATTCAGGAAACAGGGGACGGGGAACGGGGTTTAGGGAATTATCATTGCCGTTAGATTTATCTGACGGATTCATTAATCTCCCCTCTCGATAGGGGGATTAAGGGGTGTGTGTCTTGTCCTAAAATAGCTTTACAGCAAAAGGAGAAAGATAATGAAAAAAGGATTAATTTTGCAAACTGAAGCACCCCTCAGATTTTATAGCGAATCGTTTAAA
>JBEKWK010000457.1:0-3939 GCA_049513175.1 FCB group bacterium | reverse complement strand
CCCGCCCTAGGACAAATATGCTTATCTTGTCCAAATTCAAGAAGGGGTTCATTTATATAATTAAAATTCATTAAATAATTAAATCTAATTGAACATTTACTTCATCTTTATTTATATTATTTAGTTTTATTTTATTCTCTTTTACTAACCAACTATTATCATTTATTTTTGGATATGAATTAAAATATATTAACTTTTGAAATTTAAGAAAATTATTGTTTTTTTGTTTGCCAAATAAATCATCTGTATCTTTAATGTTTATCAATTTATTTATTAGAAACTTTGTATGATTAAAAACTTGATTATTATGTTCTTTTTGCTTTAAATAGGTAATTCGGTCATCAGCAAATCTTGATTTGTTTTTGCCATCTTGAGAGATATACCATTCTGGTGTTAAAACAATATACCACTTGTTATCAAAAAGATAAAACCTTGTACTAAATGCTAAATGTTTACAATAAGCTATTTCGTTTTTTTTCGTTTTTTTCATTTTTGCTTCGAATACGGTTCTTGTTGCTTTTACTTTACTTTTCCAATGTTCTTCTCTCTTTTCTAAATTCTCTTTTAATGGCATAAAAACAAAAAGTCCTTCTTCATGGTTCCATTCAATTTTTAAATGCCAAAGCATTTGTTGAAGATTTTGTTTTAATAGATTTTTAAAAACTCTTAAATAATCTTCATTAAATTGATAGAATTCTTTGCATTCAATTAAATCAACTGTTCCTTGGTCCGTTAATGAAGACAAAGATATATCAGGGTCATTTAAATCATGAAAAGTAATCATTTTATTATTAAATGTAATCCAATCAGAACCGAATTTTAAATTTAGTTGCTTTAATGCTTCAAATATAATTTTCCTGTGGTCAACATTTTTCTTTATAAAAGTTCCTGATTCTTTTGATATTCTTATTACTTCATCTCTATCTATATTTAATTCTCCACTATAGAGTGTTTTGGGAAAAGAAATTTCTAATAGGTTTGAATATACTTTTTCTGTATTCGTTTTTATTATTTTAATTTCATTCTCTAAATGAGACCTAATAGATTTTTCAATTTCACTTTCTAATTCAAAAGCATCATTGACGACTTTGTAAAATAGCTCATTACCAACTTCTTTTGCAAATGCTTCTTGTTTCTCATCTTTATTAAAATAGTTTAAATTGAATACTAAAATAGGTTTCTTATTCTTCTTAGCTGTTTCATATTCTAATTTTGTTATAGAAATGCCTTCTTGATACTCCCAACCATAACGACCACCTAATATCAAAATATAAATATCACATTCTTTTACTTTATTTATGCAAATTGTTACTGAATCTTTATTTTGAGCTTCAAATGTAATTTCTGACATACTTGGTATAGCTGGAATTTTATTAATAGCTCTCTGTGATGCCTTTCTTTCAGAAGGAATGTCTATTATAGTCGAGCTAACAAAAACAATAGGTAGTATTTCTTTCAACTTCCCTCCACAATCCTTATTTCTTCCTCTGTCAGCCCGTAGAGTTCATAGACCATTGAATCTATCTTTTTATCGGTTTCTTCTATTTTAGATTTCAGTTCTTGTGCCAGGGCTTTCTGTTTTGCGAATAGAGATTGCCATGATAATTGTTCTTCTAATGGTATTTTGACTTTTGCTTTTGTAAGTTCAGATAGAAATTCATTGTATTCAAGTTCATACCAGTTCTGTAGCTTTGTTGAAGGTTTTTCTATGCCGAATATTGTTTTGATAAAAGTTAGAACTTCATTTCTTATATCATGCAATTCTTTGTTCTTTTCTAGCATCGCATCTGCTAGAGCTATGAAGGGTTCTTTTGATTCTTTGGACAATATTGGAATTGGTAGTTTGCTTACATAATTTGTATAAGAAAACTCATAAGTATCACCTAATAATTTTGGGAATTTATTCTTCACAAAAAACATAATCATTTTTGAATTCAGTATAGATAATAAATACAAATCATCAATTGGAATGATAAATGCTTTTTGGTTAGTATAAATTCCGGTTTTATCAAAAACAAATCTATTTGATTGAGCCATATTGGCAAATATAATTTTGGGTATTTCAAACTTATCATAAAATGAACATGCCCGAAGATTATACCAATTTTTTCCTTTATCAAGTCTCTTTTCTAATTCACTTTTATATTGCAAAAAGTAATTGAATAAATTTGGATACTCGTGCTCAATATCAATATCATATTGAGTATTTATCAAATAATGTTCTGTGTTATTCATGCCATATCTAAATATATCACGACCAGCTATGATAGGCTTTATTAGATGTTTGGCTTTTGGCTCAACTGATATTATTTTCTCTAAAGTATTTTTATCAATTATAAAAGCCTTATTAAACCCAGTTAGAATGCCACGATAGACTTCACCTTTAACATAATCATTTAACGAGATACAATTATCATTTATTCTTTTTTCAATATTTATCAAGACAGTATTAAAAGACCATTCATTATTTGATATTAATTTGCAATCTATTTCAACAGCGTACTCATTTATCAATTCATTCAAATTTGAAATTTTAATCCCTGATTTTAATTCAAAAAATAATGTTTTATAGTTTTTGCTAATATATTTTTTTAAAACTATAATTGATGTTCTTGTTGTTGCTCCTTCAAAAAATTGATTATCACCAAAATTAAATATATTCAACAAAGCAGAATTATCAGATAAATACTTTCTTAATTTTTCACCATATCCACTTCTCATAAATGAATTACTTGTAATAAAACCTAAATATCCTTCAAGTTTTAATAAAGATAGAGCCTTTTCATAAAAAACGCAGTAAATATCATTTGATGAGGAATTATTTATATAATTTATTTTTATAAAATCTTTCTCATTTGATGACATTGTTGATATAGAAAAATACGGTGGATTTCCAATTACCACATCAAAGCCACCATTCTGCATTATATCATGGAGTTCTTCTTCCCAGTTAAAAGCCTTGTCTCCTGCTATTTCCTTGTCGTCGATCAAAGAATTACCACACTTTATATTATTGTCTAATGCAGTTAGTTCTGAATGCTTATTTGCCGTCTTTATCCATAAAGATAGTTTAGTGATTTCAACAGATTCATTGTTCAAATCTACACCAAACAAGTTATTCGATAGGATGTGTTTATCAAGGTCGAATAGTTCACCTTGCCCGAACTTTAACTCTGCAAGTTTCTCATTAACTCGTTGTCAGAACTTTAATATTCATTAAACGTTCCCTGTATGCAAGCCAAAATTCAAGGTGTTTTTGCAGTCGTTCATTTAATTGAAATTTACCTTTTACTTTTTTTATCGCTTTAAAATCTTCTGTACTAATTTCAGGCAACTCATAAAAACCAAGTTCACGCTTTCTATCATATAACCATCCACCGACAGCATTTTCAACAATGTATTTCGTGATGTATTCCGGTGTGTAATAAATACCTTCTTTTTTCCGTTTGCTTGTCTTTTTATCAAAGTCCTTACCTTCAATACCGGCTTTTATTTCTTCAATATCTGAAATAGATTGTTCAAAGATATGACCGAGAATATTGACATCAACATCTGATTCAAAGTCATAGACAGTCAGCTTTGCAATTTCTTCGAGTATGTCATCCCTGATAATGAGTTCTTCGAGGTCTTTATCTGTAGCAAACAAGCCACCATTGAATTGATTGATGTTGTGCGACGGTGAACCAACATCAATAACATGGAACAATCCTTTTAATTCATTCCAAATCTTAGTTTCGGAAATAGAAAATGACTTCTTACCTGTTTCAATAATACCTTTAAAAGTCTTTTCAGGCAACAATCGGTTATCTTCACAAAAACAAATGAAGATGAACCTGTCTAAGAGCTTCTGTGTTTTCTCTAATAATAACAGTTCAGGTTTTTCTGTATTGTACCGTTTTAAATGCTCATAAAGCTTTATTCTGATAGCTTTAAATGTAG
>JBEKWK010000456.1:0-3282 GCA_049513175.1 FCB group bacterium | reverse complement strand
AATTTGTCCTCCTGGAATTTTTGAAATTTTATTTCGATAGCTTTCATGGCATCCTGTTCTTTCTTTTGCTGGTCTGCCGTCATCATAGATTTTTGTTTGTCGTAAGCATCAATTTTGTCGCTATATTCTTTTTGGAATAGCATCAGAGTATCGCGGTATTTCTGGGTAATATCTTTTAATAATTTATCGGCGGCAACAGCTTCGGGAAGCTCTTTGACAATAGTCTCGACATCAACTACGCCGATATTAACAGCTTTTTCACCCTTTTGGGCAAAAGCTGATTGATTAAATGATAATGCAAAAATTAAACCGGTAATAAACACAAAAAAACTTTTCATATAAACACCTTATTGATTAAAAATATTATTAAATTTATTTAAATTATTTATTAAATCACCATATTATTGCTGCCCGAGGTGGAACAGGAATTTCCAGCCCACCCTTGTACCCCCGGGAGTCACCGGGTCAAATCCGTACCCATAACTAAAACCCACAACGCCGATTGGATTAATAGAAAGCATTACTCCCAAACCTGCACTCCTTTTAAGGTCGAATGGGTCTGCACCTTTTAAGGATTGCCATACATTTCCTGCCTCTGCAAAAGCATATACATAAACCGGCATAGGGTCTAAGGAAATTGCAAATCTTAGCTCTGCCACATATTTTGACATTAATTGTCCGCCGTTGTATGGTCCTACAGACTGGTCATCATACCCCCTGAGAGGAATAGTGCCGATAGCCGATAAACCATTACCTCCCATCCTGTACAAATCTATAGGCGGAATTGTAGTGTCGCTCTTGAATCCGGTAATATAGCCCATGTAAGAACTCATGTAAAGCACCATCCTGTCATTACCGTTTATTTGCATCAAAGGATGAACTATTTCAAATTTAAGTTCATTTTTGAAGAAATCCGTAGTGCCAAGTCCGAGGACTCCCATCGAGAATTGTGTGGTAAAGCTAAACCGGGAACCAACAGTAGGGAAAAATATATTATTATAACTTATTCTGGAAAATGTCTGCCCTAATGTTATTTCAAGATGTTTACCCGGCTTATAATAATATGAGCTGTCTGCCTGATTTTGCTGTATTACAAGATTCCAGTCACCCCTGAAATAATCATCGGGCCAGCGAAATCTGCGTCCAATATTTGTACTCACACCGTAAGTTTTCTGAAAATAATTATAATTAATATCTCTGTAATAAAGGTTAAACCCTACGGTTGTGGGCTCATCAAACAGCCAAGGCTCCGTCAATCCTATGGCAAAGGTCTGATAACGGCTTGCCTGTCCAAACTCTGCAGTTATATTAAATATCTGCCCGCCACCACCATATAAAGGCTCGTCTAAAGCAAAATTATTCAAAGTCAATCCTACCGAACCTGTTAATCCAAAAGAACCGGCAAAACCGATAGAAGCGTTCACCATATCCGTTGAACGTTCTTCTACTTTATAGACTATATCCACATTAGATTCATCAATAGGCTTGAATTCAGGCTTTGTCAGCGATTCGGGATTAAAATAATTCAATACTCCTAAAGCTCTTATGCTTCTTATAACTGCTGAACGGTCAAAAAAATCTCCCGGACGAGTGTATAGCTCACGTCTGATTACTTTATCTTTAGTTTTAGTATTTCCAGTTATTTCGACCTTCCTGATTTTAACACGCTGATTTTCATATACTTTTATTTTTACATCTATCGAATCAGGTGCTATTCTGGTTTCCTCTGGCATAAAACGAATTGCCATATAACCATTATCTACATAAAGAGAAAGTGCATCCGTCTGGTCTTCGTTACCGTTCAGATTCTTATCAAACCGCTCCTGGTCATATATATTTCCTTTTTTAAAATCCAGCCTGTAAAGTAATTTCTCCGAAGGAAAAATCGTGTTTCCTTCGAAAGATACATTCCTTATATAATATTTTGTGCCTTCACTAACTTTGATATTTATATGTACTTCAGCATTTTTATCATCATAAATCAGAGTATCTTTAATAATATTGGCATCTATATATCCATTTTTCTTGAAAAAAGTTTTCAATAATTCTTTGTCATCTGAATATTCTTTCAAATCAAATTTTGAAGAGCGCCAAAATTCCCACCAGTGCTTTGTATGTGTTTCTTTGAACGAACCGGCTAAATCCGAATTAGAAAAATCATGGTTACCTTCGAATTGAATTGATGTAGTGTGGAATTCGACACCTTCTTTAATAGACAAAACCAATTTGGAATAGTACGCCGTATCGGTTGGTTCAAGCGTTGCATCAATTTTAGCGAAAATCAGCCCTTCTTTAGAATATTTCTTTTTAATTTCCATCTTGGCAAGGTAGATGTCGTAAGGAGTAATTATATCTCCCCTCGATTTACCGATAGCTTTAATGAGGTCTTCTTTGGACAGTTCTTTCTCACCTTCAATAATTATCTGGCTTAACCTTGTAAATTCCTTAACTTTTATTATTAAAAATACACCTAAGGATGTGATTTTATCTACATTTATCTCAACGTCAGAAAACTGCTTTCTTTGCCAAAGGTTTTTCATCGCAGTATTCAGTTTGGTGTCGCCTGGCAATTTCAGCATATCGCCTACCCGTAAGCCTGAAAGAGCCGCTATGGTAGCCGCATCGGAAAATTTGTTGCCTTCTACGGTAATGCTTGCGATTAAATAAGATTTGT
Source organism: FCB group bacterium (assembly GCA_049513175.1). Taxonomy (GTDB): domain Bacteria; phylum Bacteroidota; class Ignavibacteria; order Kapaibacteriales; family UBA2268; genus JBEKWK01. The sequence goes on along the minus strand of JBEKWK010000456.1, from coordinate 608 downwards.
TCTCTCCCGGTTGCTGAGAGTAGGATGTTTGATAAATTAATACTAAAAATAAAATAAAAAAGATAATCCTATTTGGTTTTAAATACATTAACAACCCTTTGAATATAAGATTCATTGTATTTATTGTCTTTTTCTGTAGCCAACTGTTCGGATGTCCTACCGAAACGCCGTTCACGATTCATGAAATTGGATAATGCCTGGTACAAATCGTCCCGCCTGAACTCGGGCCAGAATTTATCGGTTATATACATTTCTCCGTAAGCCATTTCCCATAGCAAGAAATTACTCAATCTCATCTCTCCGCTTGTTCGTATTAACAAATCCGGGTCAGGAACATTATTAGTTTGCAAATAAGATGAAAAAAAAGATTCGGTTATATCTTCCGGTGAAACCTTGCCTCGTCGAACATCGAGAGCTATCATCTGCACGGCTCTCACTATATCCCAACGACCGCTGTAGCTCAAGGCAAGAGTAAGAGTCAACCCGGTATTTTCTTTTGTCATATCAATAGATTCATGGAGGAGTTTCTGTATAACTTTAGGAAGGGAGCTTAATTTGCCTATTGACATAAGGCGAACATTATTCTGATGCAATTCATTTAATTCCTG
>JBEKWK010000455.1:0-3283 GCA_049513175.1 FCB group bacterium | reverse complement strand
TATCACAGCAATGATGATTATACAAACACATATTATCCCTCTACAAGTGCGACTTCAAGGGTGATGGGTGGGGCAGGCTTTGGCATTGAGTTTACAGCCTGGAGCCATCTGCTGATTAATTTTGATGTGGGTTTTATGTATTATAATCAATCTTACAGCAATAACACGACCAATGATACATATTTTGGTATAGGCGGCGGAATTGGTATAGGCTATTTGTTTTGAAAATTGCAGTAAAAATTTTGGAATTTAATATTACTTAAATATTATCTTATAAAATCGGAGCTGAATATGAAAATATTTCTCTTTACAATTGTATTCTTGCTTATCTCCCTTACATTGTCTTCTCAAACCGAAGATACTAACAAATGTCATAATGTACTCGGATTGTCGCTTTCTACTTTCTCCGGTTATGGTCTGATGTATCAATATGTTTTCAATAATGATTACAGGCTCAAATTCGCAGGTATTTATTATCCTGACCCTGAGACAGATATAAAAGGCGTAATTCTCAATTTTGGAGTAGAAATTCAAAGGACTATAAAACAATTGAAATATACCAGGTGCTATTTAACGGCAGGTTTAAATTATTCTTACATGGATATTAATTATTCCGGAATATATTATCCAAATCATTTATTTTCTAATATGATTTTGGGTGGAGTAGGCTTCGGTACTGAATTTACTGCTTGGCAACATTTATTGATTAATATTGATATTGGTTTTTCGTGTCATAATCGATGGGAACAAAATAGCGATACAATTTTATATTCTGGAAAATTTTATAACCATTTCGAATATGGTTTAGGTATTGGATTTGGGCTTGGATATATATTTTGAAGGTTCTGTTTTGGCTAATTTGAGCAAAAAGCATATAATTCTCAATTAAACTGCCTGATATTGTTATTTCGTAAATAATTTATATATTGCAATTAATAAGAAATTCTTTTATTTATAAGCAAATTGGATTAAGAATTTTGCTCAACCAATTGGCATAGTTCTTGTATATTTTAATCCCGAATATAATATTTTGCTTATTATTCATATATTATAAATATTAAGGATAGCAATATGAAACATGTATTGGTAACAGGTGCTTCGGGATATTTAGGCTCAATTTTGTGCGAGCATTTGCTCAGGGACGATTTCAGGGTAACCGCACTCGATAATCTTTATTATAATCAAAGTACTTTAATGCACTTATGTCATAATAAGAATTTCAATTTTGTTTATGGAAATGCCACACTTGAAAATGATATCAAGCCTTTGCTGAAAGATGTAGATGTAATAATTCCTTTAGCCGCAATAGTCGGGGCTCCTGCATGTAATTTAAACAAAGAACGTGCAATAGAAATAAATTTTAAAGCTATAGAAATGATTAACAGGCTTAGGTCAAGAGACCAGCTTGTTGTTTACCCTAATACAAACAGCGGATACGGAACAAAATCAGGCGATATGTACTGCGATGAGGAATCTGACCTCGAACCGATTTCACTTTATGGCAGAACTAAATGTGATGCTGAAAAATTATTATTAAACAGCATTAATACAATAACATTCAGATTAGCCACTGTTTTCGGAATGTCGCCGAGAATGAGAACCGACCTGCTCGTAAATGATTTTGTGCAAATCGCACTTAACTATGGCTATATTATAATTTTTGAAAAAGATTTCAAAAGGAATTACATTCATATCAGGGATGTTGCCGATTGCTTTATTCATGCTATAAATAATTCTGAAAAAATGATTGGACGTCCTTATAATGTAGGACTGGATTCTGCAAACCTGTCTAAGGAAGAATTAGTTTTGAAAATTAAGGAATATATACCTAATTTGTTCATCCATTTTGCGGAAATAGGTGAAGACCCGGATAAAAGGAACTATATTGTCTCAAACAAAAGAATAAAAGAAACAGGATTTGAGCCAAAAAGAAGCATTGATGACGGTATAATGGAGTTAATTAAAGGTTTTAGAATGTTAGGCAGGTCGCCGTTTAAAAATATTTAATTAATTTGTGTAATGAATAAAAGCGAATTTTTAGATAATATTGAATTTTATAAGGAAAAGGCGAATGCACTAAGGGCAACCTGCATTCAGATGGCTTTTGACGGCAAGGAAAACCACCTTAAAGGAGCTTTAAGCTGTATTGAGATACTTATTGCCCTTTATCATTATTATCTCAATATAAACCCCGAAAAGCCCCATGATGAAAAGAGGGACAGGTTCATCTTCAGCAAGGGACATTCTTCGACTGCACTTTATACGACATTGTGTGACCGAGGCTTTTTTGAAAAGGAACTGCTACTAACCTACGCAAAGAATGATACGAAATTACCAAGCCATCTTTGTAAACATGCTCTTCCCTTATTGGACTGGTCTTCCGGCAGTCTGGGACATGGCTTGGGAATAGGAACAGGCATGGCTTATGGCTTAAAATTGAAAATGAGTAAATCAAAAGTCGTAGTTTTATTGTCCGACGGAGAATGTAACGAAGGAAGTACATGGGAGGCGGCTCAATTTGCAAAAGCAAAGGAATTGGATAATTTAGTCGCTATAGTTGACTATAACGGCATCCAATCAATAGATTTTACCGATAAGCTGACGGGCTATACTTCTTTTGCTGAAAAGTTTAAAGCCTTTGGTTGGAATACAATTGAAGTTGACGGGCATAATTTTTCAGAATTGCTCGATGCCTTCGATAATATAGACCTGGATTCAGTATTTCCGACAGCTCTGATTTGCAAGACCGTTTCAGGCAAAGGAGTCAGCTTTATAGAAAATGACGTATTATGGCATTATCGGACTCCTTCGAAAGAAGACCTTGCAAATGCAATGGTCGAATTAAATTCAAAACCGATTCACTTAAAATAAATAATTATGCGAAAAGCTTTTTCCGAAACATTAGTAAAATTAGCTGAAAAAGACCCGAAGCTCGTGTTTATCACAGGCGATATGGGATATAATGTATTCAATGAATTTGAAAATAAATTTCCGGACAGGTTTGTTAACGTAGGTGTTGCCGAAGCTGAAATGATTAATGTAGCCGCAGGCTTGGCGGCTGAAGGATTCAAGCCGATAACATATTCAATTACTTCTTTTGCTACAGGTAGACCTTTTGAACAAATAAGGTATTGTTTAGCATATCCCGAAATGCCTGTAATGATGGTTGGAGCAGGCAGGGGTTTTCTTTACTCAAACGCCGGAGTTTCACATCATGCTATTGATGATGTTGGAATAATGAGAATTATCCCCGGAATAACCATAACTACACCTGCAGACCCTT
>JBEKWK010000454.1:0-3299 GCA_049513175.1 FCB group bacterium | reverse complement strand
CGTCACGAAACCGCTAACGGGAAGCAAATCAACCGTATTGTCAGGCAAGAAGAAGCAAAGATTAGTTCTATAAATTAAACCATCATTGTTTCCGACAAACTCAGTCATATCCTGGTCTTTTAATTCTGTAGAATCAACGTCCCCTGTCCACTCAGCATAAATTTTATAGGGGGTTTTAAAATCAGGAGATATACCTGTTTCATTGACTTCTTCAATATTATTTGGAATTAAAGAATAATCCTTCAAGTTACGAATGACTATATTATATTTATCATTCATCAATTGGTCATCAGTATTAAGTATAATAGTCTTTTTATCACGCGATTGCGATATGCTGTTAATTCTTAGCTGTTTAATATTCTGATTTGAAACCATGTAATTTACTTTATTTGCAGCATCTGAAGAATCAATCGGTTTGGAAGCTTTAATGATAATAAAGTTTTTGTACATAAAAGAAATATTTTCGATTTTAGGAGCAATACTATCTGAAGCCTTGTTTACAGTAATTACCAGCGAATTGTCTCCCCTTTTTGTCCCTTGGACAGGTTTACCGGTACTCAAATCAGAAAAATAACCCGAAGCCGCGAGTGTGTAAATCCCCGGAAGACTGGGTGCCCTCAATGTCCAGAAGAAAACGCTATCCGATTTATTTGAAATTTTAAAGAAACAGAAGTTATCGTAATTTGAATTTATAACGACCTCCCAGCCATACTCTTGAGGTGTATGAGCGGCAAATTGAGAATAAGCATCAATATTTAAGGACAGTCCCGGGTTCCAGCTTTTGGAAAAATTAGATATTTTCGCAAAAATCGTGAGTGTATCTCCGGCATTAATCGTAGTTCTATTTGTACTAAGCCGCAGACCAACACCTTTAGGATTCAGATTGCCCATATGGCAACGCATACACATCCTGTTGCAGCCTCCATATTCGGAATAATTACCGTCAGTATATTGTGATTTTGAGAAAAGTTGAATCGTTAGAAAACTAAGAAATAAAAAATATATCACACATAATTTTATTTTATCCATATATATCCTTTTTCGTTATTAAATGTAAAAATTAAAAAACAATTTGAACAATATAAAAAAATTAATCCATTTCTAAAATGAAAAAAAACAATGTGATGGAAACAAGAAATAAATAAGTATTTAGTGTGTTATAAAAAATATTATTATTTCTCAAAAATTAATTTTTTATTTAAACAAAAATTTTTAAGTTTGTAAAATGAATAATTAATAATATTGTAATATCATTTTTCAAATTCACTAAGAATAAGGCGACGTAAATATGAACATAAATTACCCAATAAAACAAGGAGCAAGGGGACTTATTTTAACAGTCCTGGTTTTTTCGACATTATTATTCACATCACAGAAATCAGAGGCAGTGCCGAGTTTTGCCAGGCAGACAGGATTATCCTGCAATAGCTGCCATACGGTTTTTCCGCAGTTAAATTCATTCGGAAGGATTTTTAAATTGAATGCCTATACGATGACAAATACAGAGGTTATCGAAAATAAGGACGAGGACAGCAGTGGCAATAGTACTACTTATTTAAGACTTTTAAGGGTGTTGCCTTTATCTGCAATGTTTCAGACAGCGTTTACTCATGTAAATAAAGCTCAACCTGGGACAATGAACGACCAGGTCTCTTTTCCCCAGCAAATCAGCCTGCTTCTCGGCGGCGAGGTAACTCCGCATATAGGATTATTTCTTCAAATCACATATAATGATAATTCCGGGCAATTCGCATGGGACAATACCGAAGTACGCTATTCAGACAATACGACGATAGGCGGAACTGATTTGGTTTACGGCGTTACTTTGAATAATAATCCGACCTTACAGGATTTATGGAATACAACCCCGGCATGGGGCTACCCTTATTCATCTTCACCGGTAGCACCCGGACAGATTGCGTCCCCTCTGCTTGCAGGCGGCTTGGCACAATCAGCTTTAGGTTTGGGAGCTTATGCATTATGGAATGATTTAGTATATGCTGAGGCATCTTTTTACCGTTCAGCATTCCAGGGGGGATATCATCCCTACAATGATTCGGTTTTCAATGTAATAAAGGGTGTAGCACCATATTGGCGGCTGGTTTTGCAGCAGCAATTTACCGATTCTTATATTTCTTTTGGTACTTTCGGAATGATGGCAAACACAATACCGATGGGAATATCCGGCATAGCAAACAGGTTTACCGATATCGGTGCCGATTTACAATTTGAATATAATATAGGCACAAGTGTTTTATCCTTCTATGCCTCCTACATAAATGAGAAACAAAAGCTCGATGCAACGTTTGCGGCTGGCAATTCCCAAAATGCCGTGAATACTCTAAATACAATGAATCTTAATGCAAGCTATTATTTTCTGCAAAGATTAAATCTGACCGTAGGCTATTTTTCCACAACGGGAAGCAGTGATAATATTATATATGCACCCGGAGCATTTTCAGGAAGTCTTGCTAATAAGCCTGATACCGATGGCTTAATTGGTGAAATTGCTTTTCTCCCTTGGTGGAATACTAAATTTTCGTTGCAATACGTCATGTATGATAAATTTAACGGCTCGAAAACAAATTATGACGGATTTAACAGGGATGCTTCCCACAATAATACACTATATTTACTTAGCTGGATAATGTTTTAATAATTTTTATATAAGAAAGGTTTATTAATGAAATATATCATCTCGATTCTCGCAGTGGCACTAATCTGCACTACACTTATGCTGACCGGTAAAGAAAGTCCTAAAGACAAAGGAATAGGTCCTATAAAAGATTTGAAACTTGGTGAAATTGACAAAACCCTTTTGCCAAAGGGAAGAAGTTTATTCAATGAAAAATGTATTGTATGCCATTCGCTCGATTCAAAGAAGGTTGGTCCACCCCTAAGGAATGTAGCTAAAGATCAGACTCCTGAATTTATAATGAATCTGCTTGTGAATACACTCGAAATGCAGCAAAAAGACGAGCATATCAAACAACTTATCTCTCAATATAAAGTTGTAATGGTTGATTACAAGCTGTCCCAGGACCAGGCACGGGAATTATTAGAGTATCTGAGAGCGGCTGCGGAATGGAAGAATTTCAGCAGTAAAAGTGTGAATATTTATTTTTGATTTGAGAGAAGATTAGCTTTTGTTCCCAAGCACCCAGATGGAGCTTGGGAATATAAGATTTTATTTATTATATTTTCTATTAAAATTTTCAAGGTTCCTTCTTATAATTTCATCATGTTCAGGATTAATAATTTTAATGTTGTAATGTTTTTTGGGTGCATACCAAACATCT
>JBEKWK010000453.1:0-3307 GCA_049513175.1 FCB group bacterium | reverse complement strand
AGACACAAAGCACACAAAGTTTTCTTCCGATAACTGAGAACTGAGAACTGACAACTGATTCAGTAGAAAGTGGAAAGTATTACCACTAATTAGTAATTTGTAATTATTAATTAGTAATTAATTGTTCCGTGGCAAGAGAGAAAAATTATCAATATAATATTACCTTTTACTGGCTGATTTTTGCCAAGTACCGTCAATTATAAAAATATCTGGAACTCTATTCCCTATTGAGGTTTGTTTGTTTTTTAAATCTGTTAATTTACCTAAATTAGGATTTTTGTCCCTAGTTTTTATCACTAAATAAATACTATATGTAGATTTTTCAGCTCGATTATATGCAGGAAGTTGCTTTTTATACCCTTCAATTAAATGAGTATTATGAGCATATTTAACTTCAACAGTCACCTTAGCATTATATCCTTTTGATATTTTAAAATCAACTGGACCAACACCACCATTACTTTCTCTTGATATATCTAAGTTTCTTGCCTCACAATAAGAATCAGCAATACCATAAAATAATTTTTGAGGGAATCTTTCATTTAATGTTTTTGATTTATCATTCGGATCATATAAATATTCAAACCATCCATTATTTTCAATAAGATCTTTAAATTTATTACAAATTGATAAGACAATATCAAAGATACTTTTATTAGTTATTGGTAGAAATTGATTAAATGATAAAGGAAATTTATTTACTGCAAATTCAACTAATTCACCCCATTTGATTTCTCCCGCAGGATCATTTTCAAAATCATAGGGTATTTTATCCTTATCTTCATATTGTGATATTAAATCATTTAATAAATCTGGGTATTTTAATATTGTATTTTTTAAATTACTTTTTGATATATTTTTTGTTGCCTTTTTCCAAGTAGAGCCTATTATATCATTTACTTCATCCCTCAGCTCTTGATTATAACGACAAACTCTATCGAAATCAGACCAATCATAAGCAATCGGTATATTCCTTAATAACTCCATAGGAATAAATAACATTGGTCTTTTTTTATATGTATTATATGGCAAAAATATCTCTTTTGTACCATATATTGTTTTTATTGTATTAATTTTTAATTCTTGACATACTCTTTCAGTATATGATATTAACTCATCCATTATAATAATACTTGTCATATCACTAATTCTATCAGGCCCAATTCCATCTTCAAATACACCTATAAGTTCAAATAATTTTGTATTATTAATACCTTTTTTAACTAAATCAGAACAAGTTTCAACGAGGATTTGTGCTAATTGTGGACCAATTCCTTTCCCGTGGCTACCTTTTTTGGCAAAACCTAATTGTATAAGATGGCGTTCTCGAAATGTTAAACGCTTTTTTGCTTCTCTCCAAGCTCTATCACCAACACTGCTTATACTTGCTAATATAGGAAATATATTATCAAAATATTCTTCAAATTTTTTATAAGAATTTTTAAATTCATTGATAGTCGATACTTCTAATAATGAAGGATCAATATATAATTTTGAATCAATATCAACGAATGAATTAAATACACCTTTCTTTTCTAATAAATAAGGCTCTACATTTAATAAATTGCTTATTCTTTTAGGCATATTAACACCTTAAAATTTATGATATTTTTTAATTCTTAATTTTTAATTTTTAATTCTTAATTAATTCCCTTCCCCCTCCACAATCTTCACCTCTTCTTCCGTCAGCCCGTAAAGCTCATAGACAAGGTAGTCTATTTGCTTGTCTAAGATTTTTATGCGTTGTTGGGCAAGCTGTTTGTCTTTTTCGCTAATGTTTTTTTCGCTGTGTGCTTCTTTTTGTGCATCTAACATTTGCTCTACGAGGCTAACCATGCGGTCGTGCTGTGCTTTTTCGGTTTTATTGGAGAAATCAATTTTTGGAACTGGAATGTGATTTAAATAAATTGAATCCATTACTCTTGATGTTTCGGTAGTATCGCTAAAAAGAACTTTTTCAAGATAAAATGAAGGTACTTTAGAATTCATTATTCCTGATAAAAATAATTCGGAAACAGGATATTTTTCTTTATAAATTATTAAATTTACTAATTTTTCTGTAGTAAGAAATTCTCCATTTACATCAGGATAAGATATTATTCTGTTTCCTCGTAATACTTTAAAGAATACTCTTGGGACCATTATTCTTTTTGCTTTTTCAAGCCATTTTTTATTTGTACTTATATTAATATTTTGAACTTTCTCAATATAATATCTTTTAACATCGGGTACTTTATTTATAAATTTAAATTTACCAACTTTTAAATTTTCTTTATCGGCATCGGAAATATATAAGCTTCTAAAAATTTTTAAGCTTATATCTTCTACCTTTATACAATTCTTATATAGCTTATCAATAATTCTTGATTCTTCTTTTGTTAAACTTATATGGGGTATAATATTACATATTTTCAAAATTTCTTTATCATATTTGCCTAAAAATTCAATTTCTTTTGGAATAAAAGGTCTTTTCAAAGGATTAGCTCTGAAAATATTTGGCGATTCTCCAAACTTAGTTTTATTTAGAATTAATATTATTGATTCTAAATTTACTTCAGGAAATGCTATTCCGGCATCTAAGATATTATTAATGTTTGTATTATCAATTATAAATTTTCTTATACTTTCCCATGCAGAATAAAAAGAAATTGTTTTAGGAACAATAAAGGCAGTTAATTCTTTGGATAATCTTATTGCTTTTTCAAGAAAAAAAGCAGCACTATCAGGACTTAAATTTTTATAATTTTTTATGAAATAATTTTTATCTACCAAAAAATCTGCTCCCCAAGGCGGATTCCCAATTACACAATCAAAACCACCTTTTTCTTTAGTTTCAATTTTGTATTCTGCCTTAGTATCACTCACAAAAGTATCAGTCAATTCTTGTGTATATTCTACAAATTTTTCTATGTGATAATTTGCAGAATCTAAATTGTCTATTGCAGCCTTTGAATGTTTCTGTAATTTTTTTGAAATTGAATCTTGTATATTAACCTTAGATGTCTTGAAAATCTCAGGAAATTCCACCTCCCAATCGAAGCAGTTGATTTTTCTTTGCTCTTCCTTACCGAATAACTGCAGGTCTTTATCATTATAAAAATCAGTTCCAATCAGTGAATTACCGCATTTGATATTATTGTCGAGATTAGGAAGCAATGCTTCGGAAATGCTTTTCAAAAATAATTGTCCCCTGCTCTCTACTATTTCGCCTTCCATCAGCGTTAAAAGCAAAGACAACTTTGTAACCTCCACAGCCTGCGAATCTATATCAACGCCGTATATGTTGTTCAGCAGGATTTTTTTCTTT
>JBEKWK010000452.1:0-3326 GCA_049513175.1 FCB group bacterium | reverse complement strand
ATATGTAACTTTTCTTCATTTGAATTGTTATTACATTATTAATTGCTGCAAAATTTTAAAATATTATAAATATTTGAATTGTAATAAAAAATCATATTATCAGTATCCGGAATAATATATATAAAAACATAGATTCAGACTTGTTCTTTATTATAGCAGAGAAAATATTTTATTCTTTTTATAAATCGGAGCTGACATGAAAAAGCTATTTATACTCATTCTGTTCGTTATCCTAAGTAATACTAACCTGAATGCCCAGTGGGAGCAATGTAATGGTCCTTATGGAAAATTTATATATACAATTACGACAAACAATAATAATATATTCGTAGGTACTAATATTGGTTTATTTTTATCCACAGATGATGGTTTAACTTGGAATCCGAAAAATTCAGGATTTCCAAATCCGGATATTCGATGTATCGCTTTCACTACCAACAACATTTTTGTAGGAATTTTGGGTGCTGGTGTATTTATTTCTTCAAATAGTGGCGATACCTGGATTCAAAAAATTAATGGTTTGGATAGAACAGATGTATATTGCATGTCTATTTATGATAATAATATATTTGTAGGTACTGATGGAGGTATTTTTCTGTCAACTGATAATGGAAATAATTGGACTCCAAAAAATAAAGGGTTATCATCTACATTCATTTCTTCAATTTGTAAATATAATAATAACCTTTTTATTGCAACATACAAGGGAATTTTTCAATCAACTGATAATGGAAATAATTGGATTCCAAAAAACATAGGTTTAACTGATACTACTATTCTTTCAATATATATAAAGGACGATAACATTTTCGCCGGAACTTATGAGGGTGGGATCTTTGTATCAACAGATAATGGTAATAACTGGGTACAAAAGAATTCTGGGTTGACATGTAAAGAGGTCACTAGCTTTTGTCAAAGTGGTAATTTTATTTTTACCGGTACCTATGAAGAGGGAGTATTTTTATCTACGAATAACGGTAATAATTGGATAAAAAAGAATAACGGATTTATTTATGGAAATATTTATTGTTTATCAACAAATGATAATTATATTTTCGCTGGCACTAATTATGATGGTATATACAGAGCTAAACTCGGCGATATTACTAATGTTGTGGATAAGTACCTATTAACTGAAAACATAATCTTTCCCAATCCTGCAAGTGATTTCCTTAATATTAATTCTGAAAACATTATCGGAAAAGATATTATAATTTATGATATGCTTGGAAATAAATTAATGTCTGTTACAGCCGCAGGTGTTGAAACACGCATGAATATCGGAACATTGTCAAGCGGAGTTTATTTTGTAAGAATCGGTGAGATAACTAAAATGTTTGTGAAAGAGTGAGCAGTTAGCAATTAGCAGTTAGTAGTTCTTGCAAAAAAATTAAGAATTTAAAATTAAGAATTAATAATAACTGTTAAGGAATATTGTGCATATGAGATGATGTAAGACATTTTAAAAATTGCACTTAAATTATTTTTTATAATAAATGGAGAAGCAAAATGAAAAATGTATTATTACCAATTCTGTTAGTTTTATTTAGTTTATTAACACTGAATGCCCAGTGGGAGCATGCAAACGGAGGCAAAACGTTGCCTGATTCTACTGCTATTAATGGTTTATATGCAAATGGCAGTTCGCTGTACGCCGGTACAGCTAAAGGAGTTTATATTTCCACAAATAATGGCGATAGCTGGTTATCCAAAAATTCAGGATTAAAAGGGATAGATGTTTATTCATTTTTGGTTGTAGACAATACGATTTTAGCCGGAACTTCCTCAGGAATATACACCTCTGCAGATAACGGCAGTAGCTGGGTTTCTAAGCCTTCAGGTATGAATGGAGAATCTGTTAATAATTTCCTTAAAATAGGGAATCTAATTTTCATAGGTACATCGGGAGGAATATTTTCTTCCGGGGATAACGGCAATAATTGGACTACCGCCAATAACGGAATAACCGACCCCGGATTTACTGAAATATATGCATTAGCAATGAAAGGTTCCGCTATTTTTGCAGGAACTTCTGCCGGACTGTATGTTTCAACGGATAACGGAAGTAGTTGGTATTTGAGGAATCAGGGCTTGGATATTACATCAATTTATAGTTTAATTGTCAGTAAAAAAGGGCTATTCATCAGCGGAGAGAACTTTGATGAAGGAGTTTACTATTCAACTGATTACGGGAATACATGGGTTCAGAAAAATTCGGGATTGTTTCCTGCCAAAGATGCTCATTATTCTTTAATTGCAGTAGGGGATAGTGTTTTAGCCGGCGGAAATAAAACAGGTGTCTATATGACGGCAGACAACGGGGATACATGGAATCCGTTTGTTGACGGATTATCAGCATGGATACTCCTAAACGACCTGCAGTTTACTAAAAATGATAATTATGTATTTGTAAGCTCAAAAGGTGAATCAGGCTTTTGCAATGTATGGAGAAGAAGCCTGCAATATTCTGCCCCGGAACCGACTATTACAGGTGTATATAGCGTTTGTTACAACAATATTTATAATTATAGTACAACTCAAATCCAAAACTATGTATATAAATGGAATATTACGGGAGGAAATATAATTGGCACAAACATATTATCGAGTGTCAAAGTACAATGGACATCGGCAAATACGGGAAATCTACATGTTGTTGTTACAAACAGTTTGACAGGGGACTCCGGAACATGTTCGCAAAATATAACTATTAACAAATTACCCGTTCCTGTTATAAACGGTAAACAATGTACAATTAGGGGTTGTTCAGAGGATTATACAACAAAAATCACTCAAGGCTCAATCTATAAATGGTGTGTTTCCAGCGGTACAATAAACGGTGCAGATAGTCTATATACGGTAAATATTACCTGGGCACACACCGATAGCGGTTCGGTAAAACTCATCGAAACTAATGCTAACGCATGCATTGATTCAGTTTCGATGACAGTTGAACTACTGCCGGATGCTGTTAATGATTTAATCATAAAAAATAATTCATTCTCCATTTTTCCTAATCCGGCAGATGAAAATTTAACGATTGAAATAAATAATAATAAAAATGAAAATTATATAGAAATCCTCGATTTACTCGGTACGACAGTACTGGATTATTATTCTCATGCTCAAATACAAACAATAAATATCGGAACTTTAGCAAAAGGGGTTTATTTCATTAGAATCGGTGACCAAACGAAAATGCTTGTGAAAGAATGAATTGATTATTTAGGAATTAGGAGTTTAAAAAAAATTACTAATTACGAATTAATAATTACTAATTGTGGTAAAACTTTATGAATTGGAGAAGATGTCTGACACTTGCGAAG
>JBEKWK010000451.1:0-3331 GCA_049513175.1 FCB group bacterium | reverse complement strand
TATGCAGCACCATCATCAGAAGATAATCCTGTACTTTCATAACTTTCACTTTTCCAATTAGCACGCCAGTAGTTATTATATTTATTTGAATAAGTTATATTAAGATAATAGTTTCTTATATCACTACCATTAATTTCTACTATAATATTATTCTGTTCATCAATAATAAATGGAATAGCATTCAATATAATTTTAGAATTGATTTCTTGAGTACCATATCCTATGTAATCTGATGTAAGATAGTATTCATAATAATAGGATTCAATTAGTATTTTATCAATAATTTTTAGATTATCATTAAATTGAAAACTTGCTGTTAATGTATTTGATTCAGTGTTTATACCACCACTAAAGGATTTATAACAAAAATCAGTAATTAAAGAATCAGCACCAGAATATAGACAATCTATAAATTTTCCGTTTTGGCTATAAAATTCTTGACTATTATAAGACATATTCTGGTTTTGCAAGATATGCTGAACATCAAATTTAAAAGTTGATATCCCGGACGTGTCATAATTACCAATTGGTGCTGAAGAATTGTAAAAATTATGAAAGTTACATATTAAATTTATTCCACCAATATTAATATATCCCGAATTGATATTGTATTTTTTTAGCTGATTCAGTAAAAATGTCACAGTAAATAAATTATTATTATTAAAACTAATATTTGTCATCAATACATCTTGATACCCATTTGAATAACATTTAAAAGAATACAAATCACCAGAAGATAAAATCATGCTCCCTTTTTCTTTTACATTATAAGCAAAATTTGAAGATTCCTTTCCGTTATAAACAATTGAAGTAAAGTTGCCGGAATAATTACCTGTTTTGACTAATTTTAATATTTGCTTTTCTGTCCCGTCCTGCATTGATAAAAAATAAATGCCGGGGATTATATTCCCTGCATTCAAGGAAAAATTATGAATGCCGTTTTCTAAATAAACATTTTCATTTGTGATAAGATTGCCAATTACATCATACAGAGCTAACTGCACATTAGAATTTGTAGCTTTGTAAATTTTAAATTCAGAATAAGTTTCAAAAGGATTTGGCGAATTGGAAGAAACAAAAAAATGATTATTCATATTCGATTCTTTTACCTCTACAATTGGGAAAAGCAAGTCCAGATCAACAGAATCAGAAGTAATTGCTTTTGTTAAGCTTTTTGTAATATCAGTTACAACAATACTGTCTGGCTTGACTGGTAGGCTTGTTGATACATCGGTCGCAACGAATTTTACAATTGTTTTCGCTTTGCAAAAGTGGCTTCCAATTAAGAAAACCATCACTAAAATCAGGGAGAACATTGCAGTTTTCATAAAACTCCCGAATAAGTTTTTATACTTTTAAAAAAATTGTACCCTTTATTTATATAATGACACAGATTTCAGGAAAAAGTCTCAAAATATTTTGAAATAATATTCAATAATTTTTATAAATAATTCCTCGTAGTGCATCTATACTAAGTAAAATTAAAGAATTAAATTTTAAGTAGGTTTAAGATTATAAAAGAAAAATGAACAATTATTAATAAAATAAAATATGAATGAATTGGGATTCTGTTTCTGGTTCAATATTATTTATATTTGAAATGTAGTTCTTAAATGTTGATGTGATAATTTTTCAGCATCCGAATCTGTATATTTTTTCTCTGTCCATGATTTATCTGCTGCATTCATAGCTTTATCTGCAAAGTATTTTGAAATGATTTCTTTTAATTCTAATAAATCATTTTCAGGAACATTTCTTGAAAAGAGTTTCAATAGTTCAAGCTGCACATTTGTTAAAGATTTTGAAGCCGTACTCATATTAATATAAAAATAATTAATATTTTAATAAATGTAACTTATAAGACTATATTTTATTATTTATTATTGCATTTAAAATCAAAGACATTAATCTTCCCATAAACGAGCATCGCCACTTAATGGAGCTGATAACTTAATATAAGTACCAACTTCAAATAATGAAGGTTTGGAAAAACGAATAGTATAATTGAAATAAGGATATAATAAAATTCCACCATAAGGTATTATACTTAATCCGATATCTTTCGTCCCCTCTTCAACAATCAAGGTTGGTCCAATACATAATCCTGCTGTAATTATTGAAGTTGCTTCTAATCCTAAATGATATTTTGTCATTTTTTCTAAGAAGTCAATATCAAATACTGTACCCACTATACAAGGAGTATAAAACTTTGTATAACTGACTTCAAAACCATAAGTGAAACCGCCATTATTTCCCAAGGTATATCCTAATTTTATCCCTATATTAAGAAATGTAGGTCCTTCATCTGCAGAACTATTGTTCATAGCCAGAAAAAATAAAAAGCAGATACAAGTAATTAATTTTTTCATAATAATCATAATAAATAATTGTTTTCAAAAAAAACATTTTACTCAAGATATTATATTCCATTTTTTTTTCGAAATGATATTCGTATTACTATAAAAAAAATCCAAATTCCAAATTCCTAACTCCTAATTCTATCTTATAAGTACCATCTTTTTTGTCTCTGAATACCCATTTGCAGAGAGTCTGTAAAAATAAATTCCCTGATTTAATTTCTCGGCATTTAAATTTATATTATGAGAACCCGCATCACAAAAGCCGTTGGCAAGCAAATAAACTTGTTCTCCAAACAAATTCAGAACTTCCAGTTTTATGTTTGCCGGTCTGGTTAATTTAAATTCGATTGTTGTGAAATTACTGAACGGCTGGGGATAATTTTGTTCCAAAACAAATCCTTTTATGTTGTCAGCTTCATTATCTTCGACACCATTAATTATTTGTGCCTGGCACATTATATCATCTCCCGAACATTGAGAACCGATAAAATGTATAGTAGAAGCCGATGGCAATGAATCCGTAAGGTGGTATCTTAATGTTATTGTAGTTGATTCACCTTTATTCAATGTAAAGGGCGGGGGTCCTTTAACTCCCCAATCAACTATTGTATATCTTATGTCATTAGAGGTGTACGCAGGCAGATAAATATCTACTGAATTTTTTATTGCGGCAATTACAACTGATGTATCGTAATCTCCATGTGGTAAATCTTTATTGAAAATTATATTACCCGGTCTTGTAAATAAGAATGGCTTCACGGAATCCAGTATTGTAAAATGTGTTTCGGTAGTAAGATTATTATGATTTGGGAAAATCAGCTTTAAGTCTCCACCACCTTTACAATCTGTTTTCCATTTAATTTCACATGGAATAGAAGCACTTGCATTTTTACCGATTTGTGTTATATTGTCAAATAAACCACTAACTGAGCTTCCATCAGTAATATGCATATAAAGATTACTAATTGGCT
>JBEKWK010000450.1:0-3333 GCA_049513175.1 FCB group bacterium | reverse complement strand
AATAATCTGGTTGACCTTGACACCATGTTGATTCAACGAATTGCTAAAGATATGATAGAATTTTTTGAACTTACTTGGACTTTTAGTGATTTAGCTGATAAATTCATGTGGATTAATGGATTGGTTTCTGATGAAATAATAGACAAATTAATACTACCTATTATATCATTGTTTACAATAGCATTTGATAATGGGACATCAATTAATATTCAGAGAATATTATTACTTCAAATTGAATTTTTTGAACTATTACAAAAAAAATACAAAATTCTTAGTAAAAATTTTGCATCAACGCAGCTATTAACAAATTGTGAAATATTTAGAAAAAAGTATAAAAATAATATAAGGATTAATTTAAATAAATATCATCAATTTAATAAGATAATGATTTTTCTAATAAAGAACCACTCGGTTTCAGATATAGATAGTGGAAATTTATATTATCAATATTATGAAGGCGTTTATACTGAAATGATAATTTGCGATAAAGAAATGCAAAGATATGACTTGTATAGTATAGATGTATATAATTTTGAAAAGATTAGATATTATTATAAAAGGGAAGAAAAAGAGAGGAACATATTAGGTAAATCATATCTTTTTATAAAATATTTACCGAGGTTAATTACAGGGTATGGTGAAAAACCACAATTTTTAATAATTTTTTATTTTTTCTTACTTATTTTATTTTCTTCAGCATACTTATTGCCTTTCTTTGAATTCAATTATAGTAATGGAGCTACTAATATTAGTAAGTTTATTTCTTTTCTATATTTCAGTTGCACTACAATGTTAACGATAGGATATGGAGATATAACTCCCAAAAATGAACTTACAATGCTTATAGTAATGCTTCAACAAATTATTGGATTTTTAACTGCGGGTAGTTTTATTGCTTTGTATCTAAGAAAACTGTTTAGATATTAAAACAAAAAAAATGGGATATAAATTATAAAAAATATACGACAAGGAATAGTTATTAGAGGTGTGAAATGAAATTTACTAAAGAAGAAATATTTTCAATGAATGAAAAGGAATTTAGAGAAAAAATACTCTTACCTCTTTTTGACACAATGGGCTTCAAAGATGTATATCATTATCACGGGAATATAGAAGAAGGTAAAGATATTATCTTTTGGAAACCTGATGCACTTGGTGTTCGTGAATATTATTCTGTTGTTGTTAAAACCAATAAAATAACAGGCAAAGCAACAGGTAAAGGTTCTTCAAAAGATGTATCATTTCAAGTACAGCAGTCTTTCTCAATGATTTTCAAAGATAAAATTGATGGTAAAGATTGTAGTATAAATATAGTTTGGGTGGTTACCAATAAAGATATTCTTCCACAAGCAAGAAAAAATATTCGTGATATTTATAAAGAAAAGAAAATTGAATTTTTAGATGGGGAGGATATATATAAATTATATTCACAATATTTACCGGATAGTCCGACAAAAAAAATATTAGAAGACTTAAAAGAGTTAGATTCAATCAGTCCACATTGGAGTGTAGGTATACAAAAGACTGGGAATAGTGTAGTTTTCCGTCCTGAACCAAAACATAAGTATGCAGACCAATTAGAGCCATTAAAAACTACTTTAACTATCCCGTCAAATTTAAAAATAAATGGAATCTCAATTCAGGAGATTTTTTCCAATCCATCACTAATTACAAAACCTATATTTTTTCCTAAATAGATGATACATAATTTTGAAGCAAGTGAATTTTTACAAAAAGCATTTGATTTAGGAGATATTAAAAATGGATTAATTATTGAGCATTTAATAGAACCAAAGAAAGAAATTTTAATAAAATTTGTTGATTATCAATCAAATGAATATTTACTTGATGGAATTAAATTGGATTTTGAAAATAGAAATGAAGACAGTAGTATTTTATCTAATATCAAACAAAATTTAGCATATATTATTACCTTTAATACTAAAAAAAATAACAATAAAGATTTAGAATTAAGTTTTACAATTACAGTAAGACAAAAGGGATATAATGTAACAGATACATTAAGAGGTTATAAATTATTAGAAGCAGCTTCTACAGGAGGTGTACTATTTGTTATTGAAAAACCTACTAATAAGATACTTATAAATACACCTATTCAACAAACAGGAAAAAATGAACTATATAAAAATCTCTTGGAAATTCTTGAATCTTTAAATTTTATTCAATTGAATACCGGAGTTCAAATCACAATTCCAGACAGAGAAATGACAAATGAAGAAATATTTCAAATAAAGATAATATCGTATATAATGAGGAGAAATCTTTTTTTAGGTGAAGATTTCTTATGGTGGAATGTAAAAATAAATAAAAGCAGCATTAACGATTTCATAAAAGAGATAGAAATAAATAACTTTCTATCTTATTACGACATTGAAGATAAGAATGAAAATATATTTGGAAAAGTTATTCCTCTTGGTAAAGTTCATTTATATTCAGAAGCTGTTACAATTAGCGAACAAGAGAAAGAAAAGATATTTCAACAAATAGCATCAGGATTAGAATTAATAGATGTTACCCTATCTCCATTTAATAATTCTTTAATATATTGTTTGTTTGAAAATTATCTTGAAAATGGTAAAGAATTAAATGAAGAAAAAGTAAGGAATATTATGAAACTAATGCCGGAAAATATGAAATTCAGAAATAATGATAATTAATGAATACAAACAAAAAAGAGTATATTGAATTTAAATATGTAATTTCAGATACATTGTTTTTGCCTATGAATGAACAATTACAAGAATCCTATCTATTATTTCAAAATGGAATTAATGATTCATTAGAAAAAATAATTAGACAAGAAGAAAAAAAAATTATTCAGTGGTTAATACACAATGAAAATTTCAAGTATTTATTATTTGAGCATCTTGAATTACATTCAGAACCTTTTATATCATTAGAAACTATTGAACCAATATTTTCAAATATATCTGAAGGGGAAATTGATATTATTATAATACCTAAAGATTCATCTACAAATACAATATCTATCGAATGCAAAAGAATTGTAGAGAAAATTGGAAATGATGGTGAACTGATATTTAATAGAAAATATATTGAAAAAATATCTTCTCAAGCTAATAGAAACTTTGATTTGGGATTTAATAAAAACTATGTTTGCTTTATTATCGAGGTAGACTGTAGAGAGCCGTTAGAAACAAATGTATTGTTTCAGTCATCTTCTGACAATACTTTAAAAACGGTTGCTAATTTTCCCGGTAGAGATAAATTGAAAAATGAAATTGGAATAATAATTGTCGAAATTGTGCAATTAACAAATAAAAGTTTTAAAAATACATCAAAAATTTCATT
>JBEKWK010000449.1:0-3334 GCA_049513175.1 FCB group bacterium | reverse complement strand
TTATTACTTTTCAAATTGGGTAATTTACAAGACATTTCTATTAATGAACATTTTAAATTTTTTGATAAAGATACTTTACCTCTACATCCTCTAACGTTAGATAATAATATCAGAATCGTACCCGGTGGTTCTTCAATAAGAACTGGCTCTTATGTTGCGCCTGGTGTAATTTGTATGCCTCCTATGTATATCAATATCGGTGCCTATGTTGATGAAGGCTCTATGATAGACTCACACGCTTTAGTAGGAACATGTGGTCAAATTGGAAAAAGAGTGCATTTAAGTGCCGCTTCACAAATTGGAGGAGTATTGGAGCCTCCGGGAGCCAGACCTGTTATTGTAGAAGACGATGTATTAATCGGTGGGAATTGTGGTGTATATGAAGGAGTTCTAATAAGGAAGAGGGCTGTACTTGGTTCAGGTGTAATATTAACTTCATCAACCAAAGTATTCGATTTGGTTAATGAGACTATTATTACAAAAACCAAAGAAAATCCACTTGAAATTCCCGAATCCGCAGTTGTAATACCCGGCTCACGTAAGCTGGATACTCCGTTTGGATTAAAATACGGATTATCATATTCTTCGCCTATGATAATAAAATACAGAGATAAGAAAACCGATGCAAAAACTGCTTTGGAAGAAGCATTAAGGTAGACTATAATACATTTAAAAAAATCCCTATATGAGTAAAGATAAATTAAAAGACAGTATAAAAAAAACCAAAATTATTTTGATTATCACTAATCTCGCCGCATGCATTTGCTTTCTGATAGCTTATTTTTATTTGAAAAATATCTGGTTTTTAATATTAGTTATCGTTCTTATCCTATCATCATTTTTAGAAATAATTTTCTTAAGGAAATTCGAAAATAAACTTCTTAGCATTCAGAAATCAGAAGATAAAACAATTAATGTCTGAAATACATCTCTATAAAAGGAAAAATCAAATATCCTGTATAAATGATGTGAATAAATATTATAGTTGTTAATGCTGCAGCTATGGATTTGATTAATAAATACCATTTAGTAGTTTTATTTTCCAGCCAAAAATCAAATCTCGTTTTTAAAAAAAACACTGTACAGTATATAATTATAGAAATTATTATCCAGCTTATTTCCGAATGTATTAATACATCACATAATGAAACAATTATTCCAACAGCAATAGCAAAAACTCTTGATTCCAACAATTTCACAAGATTCTCAAAAATAATTATAATTATATTTTACTTCGTAAAAGACCGAATATAGATTTATTTTGATTTACATATTCAATGGCTGTCCAGAGTGTGAGTAATGTTAGAACGAGCATCATAATATATGTATAACTTGAGTATAATAATAAATCAACATTATAAATCGGATTGCCTGAGGAAACGGAATTTTTGATAAAAAGGAGAATTAATAAATAAACTATAAAAAGCATCTGAAGAAAAGTTTTCCATTTAGCCGAAAGTGAAGTAACTATAGGTTCATTTTTGCTGTCTGCATATATCCTCATCCACGTTGTTCCAAAATCACGAATGATTATAATCAGCACCATCCATAATTGAATTATTCCGAGTGATACAAAAGCTAAAAATGCAGCGGAAGTCAAAATTTTATCTGCCAGGGGGTCAAAGAATTTACCCCAGGATGATGTCTGATTATAAGTCCTTGCTAACCACCCGTCAAAATAATCTGTAATTGCACCAAGAATGAACAAAATGCAGGCAATCTGGCAATAATGAACATTTTTTGATACCATTAAAATATAGAATACCGGAGCTATTACAGTTCTTAAAATACTTAAAATATTTGGAAGAGTAAATTTCATAATTGCTATTTTGCTAATGATTGTGCAGTTGATATTATTGATAAAAATGACTTTGCTTTTAATGATGCACCACCGATTAACCCTCCATCTACATCATCAAGTTCAAGAACTGAGATTGCATTTTCTTCGTTAAGGCTTCCACCATAAAGAATGTAAATGGAAGATGCCTGCTCACCGAAAATATCAATCAATTTATTCCTGATAAATGAATGAGCTTCCTGAACCTGCTCTGGGACAGCCGCAATGCCTGTTCCAATTGCCCAGACCGGTTCATATGCAATCACAATTTTTTCAACAAATGATTTATCAATATTATTGAATACTTTGTTTAATTGTCTGTCTAAAACTTTGAATGTATCATTGTTTTGTCTTTCGGTAAGAGTTTCACCAATACAAATGACAGGTATTAAATCATTTTCAAGAATCGCCTTTGCTTTTTTATTTATTAACTCGTCTGTTTCACCAAAAATATTCCTTCTTTCAGAATGACCAATTATTATATATGAGCAATTCAATTCTTTCAACATAGAAATTGAGATTTCACCTGTAAAAGCTCCTTTCGCTTCAAAATAACAATTTTGCGCACCCAAGGAAATTTGTGAATTCTTTATAATATTATAAACAGGATGAAGATTTGTAAAAGGAGGGCAAACAAGGATTTTTATATTCAAAGATTCATTCCTGATTCCATCATAAATTGTTTTTGCAAGCTCAGCAGCATCAGAAGTCGTCGTATTCATTTTCCAATTTCCTGCTATCAGAAATTTTTTCATTTTTGTTCCCCACTAACTTTAAAGATTTTGTAATTGCTTAGGCTTTGGTCTGATTCGAATCCATATCCCTGGACAGTTTCATTAGGTTTTGTCACTCGCACAAATTCAGATGAATAAAACATCTGCGTTTTATTATTCCAATATAATAACGATGTTTCGACTCTTGTTCTGGTACTGTCTGAAACAACAACAACGTGTCCTCCGGCGAGCATGTTTTTTGTAATATCATCAATTTTAGCACTATCAGCCGTCAGGTAACTGGTCCTTTTATTATTTATTCTCGATAAAAATTCGACATACAAACCTCCATCGAGAAGTGTTTCATTTCTTTTATTATATATTCTTGCTCGTTTGGCATTAAGAATTGCTTTAGTAAATGAGGAATCAATAAAAAATACTTTATTGTCCCAGCCGATTTGGTCTGGCAAATCATGTATATCAATTGTATCTTTTGCTTTTGGCGGGACTACCTTCCCCTCCTCACATGAAGACAAAATCAGAACTAAGAATCCTAATAATATTATTATAATGCCCGACTTAATCATCTTAAAAAGATTTTATGAAATGAATCATTAAAAATTTAATAACACAAACTTATAAAAGTTTATTTATTTTTTGAATTTAATTTATTATTACCCGATTTTATTTTATGCTTAATTTATCTGATTGTTTAAAAATATGATTAAAGATAAAAGTAATAACATATAAAATCATATTAACCTAAAAACACATTCAGGGAAAA
>JBEKWK010000448.1:0-3341 GCA_049513175.1 FCB group bacterium | reverse complement strand
TATAAATTTTTGTATAACCTAATAATTCTGAAACTTTATATATATTATATTATTACACCTCTAAATCTATATATTTTAAATATTTAGCATTATATATACAAGTAATTTAATATACTTATATGAAGAAAAATATATGTAATTTTTCTTTATTTATACGTTGTTTTTATTCGATTTAAGAATAAAAAAATAACCCTTATATTTATAATAACACAAAAATTAAAATTGGTTACAAAAAAATAAGCAAAAATTATTAATTAGGAGATTTATTTAAAATATTACTGAAATGAATTATGCAAGACTTAATAAAAAGTTAAGAAAAAGTTAAAAAAATTGGAATTAGTTTTAAAAGTATAAAAAAATTGGATGTACTACATTCTTAGTTCGTTTAATTCTTTTAACCATAGAGCAGTACTTGCATCACTGGGCATTCTCCAGTCCCCCCGTGGTGATAATGCTAAAGTACCCACTTTTATTCCATCAGGTAAGCATGAACGTTTAAATTGATTTGCAAAAAATCTTTCGTAAAAAATTTTCAAATATTTTATAATTTCTTGTTTATTAAATTTTCCCGCAAAAGCTTTTTCAGCAAGTAAAACAATTTTTTTCGGAGAGAAACTGAATCTTATAGCATAATAAAGATAAAAATCATGAAGCAAAAATGGACCGATTGTATCTTCAGTTTTTTGTAAAATTTCATCTTTATTATCCGGAGGAAGCAACTCCGGAGATATAGGAGTATTACAAATATCTTTTAGAATTTTGGTGAGCTTCCCGCTGAAACCCTCATCAGCACACCATTCTATGATATATTTTACCAATGTTTTCGGAACACCTGAATTTACTCCACACATAGATATATGGTCTCCGCTATACGTGCTCCAACCTAAAGCTAATTCAGATAAATCACCGGTTCCGACAACTATTCCTTTAACCTGGTTTGCAATATCCATTAATATTTGTGTACGTTCTCGTGCCTGGGAATTTTCATATACAATATCATGTATATCTGGATTGTGCCCAATATCAGAAAAATGTTTTTTTACTGATTCTTTGATTGATACATTTTTAAAAGACACCTCCAATAAATTAGCAAGTTCTTTCGCATTAGTCTGAGTCCTGCCGGTAGAACCAAATCCCGGCATAGAAACAGCATGGATGCCATTCAGTGATAATCCTAATTTTTCAAATGTTTTAATTGCAACCAACAATGCTAATGTTGAATCAAGTCCCCCGGATATTCCAACAACCACAGGACAATCTCCCAGGTGTTTAACCCTTTTCGCAAGACCGCTCGTTTGTATAGAAAATATTTCTTTGCACACTTCATTCCTATCCTTGTTTTCCATAGGTACAAAAGGTGTTTGGGAAACATGGCGCTGCAAAGAATTATGGATTTCAGGTATAGAAAAATTTATTCTACGATAATTTTTATTTAAAATAGAATTAGCAAAAGAATTATTTTTAAATCGTTCATTTATTATTTTATCAATGTCAAAATCAGTGTAGATAATTTGACTTTCAAAAGAAAATCTATCAGATTCGGAAAGGACAATCCCATTCTCCGCTAAAATACAAAGTCCGGGAAAAACCACATCTGTACTTGATTCGCCGGGGCCGCATGAGGAATAAGCATAACAACATAAGCTTGATGCTGAATGAGATTTTATCAAATTTTTGCGATACTGATTTTTGCTTAACACCTCATCGCTTGCAGATAAATTCAGAATAACCGTTGCACCAACCAATGCCATTTCAGAACTAGGAGGAATCACACTCCACAGATCTTCACAGATTTCAACTCCTAATATACAATTTGGTATTCCTGAATATTGAAAAAGCAAATCTGCACCAAAAGGTATCTCTTTACCATCCCAATCTATCGCATTTGAATATCTGTCATACTCTGATGAAAACCATCTCTCTTCATAATATTCGTTTGTATTGCATAAAAATGTTTTAGGGACAATTCCTTTGATTTCACCGGAAGAAATGAAAACGGCACAATTATATAATTTCCCGTCACAGGCAATCGGAGCACCTACAATCACTGTGGCACTTGTTGAAGCGGTGTAAGCAGCAATCTTATCAATCGCAACTTTTACTTTGGATAATAAAACCTGCTGATAGAATAAATCTGCACAAGTATAACCTGTAATGCACAGTTCGGGGAACAAAATAATATTGCATTTATTCTTTAGAGCAGTATCTATAATTGATATAATTTTTTCGGTATTGAATTCAACATCCGCCACCTTGTGTTCGGGAGAAGCGGCGGCAACTCTTAAAAATCCATATTCATGAATATTGTAATTCATATTATAATTTATATTATTAAATTTTTTCTATGTCTGAGCATCTTTAATTGATTTATAAAGTTTAATAATTTCTTCTCCCAGACTATCCCAGGAATATTTTTCCTTAAACTTATAAATATTCTCCTCAAACAGTGTGCCGAGATTTTCATTAAAAAATCTTAAAATCGCATTATTTAATAAAGTAGGCACTGCCTCAGGTAGAACAATTCCCGTATTAAAAGGCTCTATCATTTCTTTCAATCCGCCTACATCAGTAGAAATCACCGGTACACCGAAATGATAAGCTATTCCTACAATACCGCTTTGAGTAGCCGTCCGGTATGGAAGAACGCATACATCAGCAGCGGAAAAAAGCGGAGCCACTTCATTATCACTTAAATATTTATTTATAAATAAAGTTTTCTTTTCAAGTTTATATTTTTTTATTAATTCCAGATAATATTCTTCGCTGCCATAAACTTCTCCTGCAATTAATAAATTGTATTCATCAGACATTCCTTGCATAGCTTCGAGTAAAATATCAAGTCCTTTATATTTTCGGATTAATCCGAAAAAGAGGATTACTTTTTTGTCCTTATCAATATTAAATGCTTTTTTAGCATCTTCCCTTAATATCTTTTTACCAAAATGTTCATAGTTTGGATGAGGATGCTTTATATAGACAGCATCAGGTTTGAGAGCCAACAAATCATTTTTAACAGCTTCAGCAAGTACGATAAAAGCATGATGTCTTTTTAAATAATATTTCATCAATATAGAATCACCGGGCTTGGATTCATGCGGTTTCACGTTACTTAATATTCCAAGAGTAATAATATTTTTCTTTTTTAACCTTCCGGCTATATACCCTAAAGAAGGAGCGAAAAAAGGCATCCATATATCAGTTAATACCAAATCAGGTTGATATTTTATAATTTCATTTACTGTTTTACGATAGCTGAAAGGATTAATGGAATCAAGAATTCTTTTAGATGGAATTTTATCTGCGTCATCATTTTCTTCAATGAATTGGGTTGCCCCCGGAAA
>JBEKWK010000447.1:0-3343 GCA_049513175.1 FCB group bacterium | reverse complement strand
ATATAAGAATACTGGGAAAATGCAATTTGAGTTATGCAAAATGATAACAACATAGATAAAAAGAAGAGTTTTTTCATCGTAATTACTCTAAATTATTCATTAATATTACATTTTGATTTTAAAATTTAGCTAATTTAATTGAAAATTTCAAAATAAGTTTAAAAATATTTCAATAAAATTAAGCAACGATTATTTTTATACTAAATTTTATATTGAATAAAAATTACTATGAAAGAAGAAAATAATTTATTATCTTTCATATTGTATCGAAGCAATTTTGTTTTGATATATTTTCAGTCATTTATTTTTGGAGGTTTATTTTTTATGAACATTTATGTCGGGAATTTGAAGTTTAGTGCAACAGAAGAGGAAATCAAGGGGCTCTTTGAACAATACGGCACTATCGAATCAATAAAAATGATTACTGATCGCCAAACTGGAAGACCGCGTGGTTTTTGTTTTGTTGAAATGGAAGATTCTGTTGCATTAACTGCCATCGAAGGTTTGAACGGTAAGGAACTTGATGGTAGGAATATCCAGGTTAATGAAGCCAGGGAAAGAAAACCAAGGAATAATGATAATTTCAGAAGCAGGTAAAATTTAACATTCTATTGGATACTATTGAATTTTTCCAAAATTTTATGTGACTGGGTGGTTTGTTGATTTATGATGAGAAATAAGTAAAGTTAGTGATTTGATGATTGTTAGTGGTTATTTTGGGTTTTGGGGTGTTTTTTAGTTTTCTGTTTTTTTGAAAGTTGACATATTTGATATTTAGTTTAAATATGCAGCAACAGAGCTATGCTTGTATATTGTATATTATTACATTAGATTTTCACTGTAATATTTTTCAACTCTCATTAAATCTTCGGGAGAATTTACTCCCTGAAGTTCTGCGAATTTTGCTCCATTGTATGCTATGACATTGGAGTTTTTCTTTTTTAGTATTTCCACTACATCAGTTAAATAATATTCGCCTTGTGCATTATTGTTGCTGACCGCTTTTAATGATTCGAATAGTAAATTACTCTTTATTAAATACACTCCGCTATTGATTTCATCAATTTTGAGTTCTTCTTCAGATGCGTCTTTTTCTTCGACAATTTTCAAAAAATCATTATTGATATTTCTTATTATTCTGCCATACCCGGATGGATTAGGAGCTATAGTAGTCAATACAGATAAGTCAGCTTTATATTTATAATGTTCCAATATAAAATTAAGAAGAGTTTTTGCCTGTAAAAGCGGAACGTCACCGGAAAGAATTAAAATGTCTCCCGGATAATTCATTAAATATTTTTCCGTTTGCATAACAGCATGCCCGGTACCCAACTGCTCTTTTTGCTCGATGAGATCAATATTTTTGTTATTTAATGAGCCGATATATTCTATAATACTTTCTTTCTGATAGCCAATTATGATGTATATTTTATCAGGATTGAGTTTATCTGATTGGTTTACAACATGACCAAGAAGGGGTATCCCTGCTACTAAATTCATGACTTTTGCAATGGATGGATTCAGCATTCGTTTTCCTTTGCCCGCAGCTAAAATAATAATAGAATATTGATTGATGTTCATGTCAGGTTATATTTTATATGATTACAGAAAGATTTAATAGAATTGATGAGATGTAAAAAATTTGTAGTTTCAATTCAAAAATTATATTCGTAAAATTTCAACAAATGAACTGATTAATTATTTACTATTTTTCCGGCTTCCGTAGAAAATGTTTTCTCAATTATATTGTTATCTTTATCTACGAGAATAATTGTCGGTTTATGTTTTTTAATTTCTTCCGGTGAAAGTGATACATAGCTGATAATTATAATCTCATCTCCAACTGTGCCTTTTCTTGCAGCGGCACCGTTGAGGCAAAAAATTCTGCTGCCCCGTTTTCCGGGAATAACATAAGTCTCAAAACGTTCGCCGTTATTTATGTTCACAACTGATACTTTTTCATAAGGGAGTAAATCGGCTTCCTCGAGAATATCTTCATCAATTGTAAAACTACCCTCATAATATAAATTTGCTTCGGTTATCCGCGCTCTATGTATTTTTGATTTTAAAAGTTGTCGGTACATTTAATTTTTTCTCGAAAGAAATATAATTAATTAAAATACAAAGTTATTAAAATTTATTTGTTAATAAAATTTCTTAATTTTTTAAAATGATACATTTCTAAATATTTTTTATAATATTATGATACTTTAGATTGAAATTTATTTTAATTATTAAATAAATACTTAGGAAATTCATTAAAGTTTTGACTTCTGAATAATATATTTTTATGTTAAATTGCTTTTTATTATTCCATAAACTAATCAAATTAAGGTTTATATGAGAAAATTATTGATATATATTTTTGTTTGTGCCTTTATTTTTATTTCAGCTTTTTCACAGAATCCTTTTGAAATAGCTAAAATAAAAATTGATTTGGGAAAATTCAGTTCCCAGTATAAAAGTTATACAACAGAATTTTATACAGCCTCCAAAAAAAAGATAGGTAAATATCTTTGCTTCGATTTGATAGATATAATTGATAAAAATATTAAACAACTTTCTGTTACTGAGCGAAAAAAGTTGGTTATAATTCCAGAAACTTCGACAGGGGAATCAATTGCTACAACTTATAATGATTATGATATTAATAATAGAAAAATAACTCCTATGCTAATTGTGGGAGTTATTAAAGGAACTGTAGGTGATACCGCAGTTATTGAGGATTTTGGTGGTGCAAACAGTAAATTGAAAATCAAATCTGTTGATAATGAAATTCAGAAAGCTGTCGAGAGAAGAGTGTATCTGCAAATGAAAAATATATCGGATGAAGACAGAGACAAGATTTTCATTAATCGTTCTTTAATATTTCCCGAAGACCAAAATACTTCAAGATGGATGACTGATTTAGTTGACCTGAAGCTATATTTACTAAAATAGAATTTAAATAATAATGGCAGGAATAGTATGAGAAAAATAGTTGAATGTGTACCAAATTTTTCTGAAGGACGCGATAAAGAAATAATTGAAGCAATTGCCGAAGCAATGCGGCTTACACCGGGATGTACTTTGCTCGATGTTGACCCGGGTAAATCAACCAACAGAACTGTTTATACAATGGTCGGTTCTCCCGAAGCGGTGGTCGAGGGTGCATTGAATGCCGCTAAAGTTGCAAGAAAGTTGATTGACATGCGGAAACATCACGGAGAGCATCCTAGAATGGGAGCAATGGATGTATGCCCTTTTGTGCCAGTTGCAAATGTTACAATGGAAGATTGTGTTAATTGTGCTAAAGAATTTGGCAGGAGGGCAGCGGATGAAATTGGTATTCCTGTATTTCTTT
>JBEKWK010000446.1:0-3346 GCA_049513175.1 FCB group bacterium | reverse complement strand
TTTTAAGAAGGAAAATATTTTAAAGTACAAATAATTCTAAAAAATAAAGAATATGAAAAAAATTGCACTTGATTACGGTTTAAAAGTCCGGTTTCCAATAACAATATTTATAATCATCATTGCATTTACTTCGACATATTTCATATCAAGACCTGAAAGGGATAGTGTGGGTTATGCACCCGAACAACCGATAAAATTTTCGCATAAGCTCCATGCAGGTAAAATGTCAATAGATTGTCAGTATTGTCATACTAATGTTGAAAAGGGACGCTTCGCTACGATACCTTCACCAAGTATTTGTATGAATTGTCATTCGGTAGCAAGAGCAGACAAACCTGAAATAATAAAGCTGACTAAATATTACAAAGAAAATCAGCCAATCCCGTGGAAAAGAGTTCATAAGGTTCCGGACTATGCATACTTTAATCATAGCGTTCACGTAAATAAAGGAATTGATTGCAAGCATTGCCATGAGGATGTAACAAAATTGGATGTGATAGCTCAACTCCATTCTTTCACTATGGCAAACTGTCTAAGTTGTCATCGGGATGCTTTTGCAAGACTTCCTGAAATTAAGGCTCAAATTAAAAAAGGTCCCGATAATTGCTGGGCTTGCCATCGGTAACAAATTAATTCTGAGTTCTGAATTATGAATTCTAAATATTAATAAGAATAAAGGAGAATAAATGAAATCTGAAATAAATACTGAAATTACGTCAAGAAGAAATATTGTTAAAATTTTTGGAGCCTCAGGAGTAGGATTATTCATATTAGGCTTCTCTCCTATAAAAAAAATAATTCAAAAATTTGAACCGGTTTCTAATGCTAAAATTGATATTAAAATTCATCCTGATGCAGTTAAAAGAAATGATGAGGTAAATCTCAATGGTTAAATCAAAAAGAAATAAAGCAAAGGCTCAATCTGAAATGAATGATGAATTCGGTCCCCGTGTAATGGAAGATTTCGACATAAAAAAACTGAAAGGTTTATCCCGCAGAAAATTTTTAGCACTCATGGGAGCTTCATCTGCTTTTGCCGCAACCGCCTGCACGAATTACAGGGATAAAGGGGAAATTATTCCATATACGAGGAAGCCGGAAGAAATACAGATAGGAAAAGCGAATTATTATTCTTCAACTTGTAACGCATGTCCCCTCGTATGCGGGATATTGATTAAAACACGCGAAGGAAGACCAATTAAAATTCTCGGTAATCCTGACCATCCCGTAAATCAAGGCAAAATCTGTGCAATCGGCGAGGCAAATATTCTGAATCTTTATGACCCCGAAAGAATTAAAACTCCTTTAGTTCTGATGGGGAATGGTTTTTTAAATGGCTCATGGAATAATGTTGAACAAGAAATTGTAGAAGAATTAAACAAAGCCAGTGAAAGCAATAAAGAAATTTCTATTATTACACATACAATAAATTCTTCCACATTAAACAAATTGTTTGAAGATTTTAAAGCAAAATTCCCTACTACAAAAATATATTCCTACGAATTTTTCGATGAAGGAAACAGAAAAAAAGCCTGGGAAAAATCTTATGGGAACTCGAATTTTCCACTTATCGAATGGAACAAGGCACAAATTATTCTTGCCCTCGATGCTGATTTCATAGGGAATGAAGGACATTTCATCGAGCAGATGAGGATGTTCACTGAAAATAGAAATGTAGATGAATTGAACAATTTCAGCAGACTTTATATAGCAGAAGCAGGTTTGAGTTTAACAGGAGCAAATGCTGATATTAGATTTAGACTTCGACCTGAATTACATTTTGATTTTGTTATGAGTCTTACAAATGAAATTCTTAAACAAACAACTTCTGCAATTTCTCTTGAATCATCTATTGTAAACCAAATCAAAAATTATTCTTTGGAGACATTTGCAAAAACTAATTCTTTATCACTGCCAAAACTCAAAACCCTTGTTAATGATTTAATCAAAAACAAAGGAAAAAGCATAGTCTATGCCGGATTCAAATTAGATGAATCTACTCATGTCGCAGTGAATTTATTGAATGAAATTTTAGGAAATAAAGAATTATATAATTCTAATTCAGGTTCTGTCGAGTTAATGCAACTTTCAGACAAATCTGAAATACAAAGCTTAATTGATAGAATGAATACGGGAAAAGTGGAGGTTGTTATTCATTTTGACACGAATCCAGTGTTCCATTTTCCTAAAGATTTCGGTTATGAAAATGCTTTAAAAAAAGTAAATAAAATTATCACACTTGCAGAAAGTCAAAACGAAACATCTGCTATTAGCCATATTGTACTACCTATAAATCACTGCCTCGAATCATGGGGTGATTATCAAACCAGAACATGTTTATACAGCCTCCAACAGCCGGTAATCGCACCGTTATATACTACAAGACAAAAAGAAGCTATTATATTGAATTGGATGAATGGAAAACCAGAATATTATATTGAGGATAATTATCATAAATATTTGATGAATTTCTGGGAAAAGGAAATATACCCGAAAACCAATTCTGCTCTCGATTTCAAAACTTTCTGGTATTCTGCCCTGCATGATGGAATTATATCTATAAACGAAGAAAGTAAAAAAATAGGAAATTTCAATCTGGGTGCATTTCATAATTTAGTTAAAAATCCGGTTTCAAATGGATACACTATTATACTTCAAAAAAATTATTTTATTGGTGACGGAAGATTTGCAAATAACGGATGGCTCCAGGAAATTCCTCATCCGATTACTAAAATCACATGGGACAATTATGCTTCTGTTTCTACTGCCACAGCCAAAGAATTGAATCTTGAAATAGGGAATAAAATCGAAGTCAAAGTAAATGGTACAAGTTTAATACTTCCTGTAATGGTACAACCGGGACTTGCAGATAAAGTAATTTCCATCGAACTTGGCTATGGAAGAACAGTAATAGGTGATGTCGGAAAAGAAGTAGGCGCAAATGCCAATTTGTTTATGACTAAAGAACAAAAGCCATCGGAATGGTTCTTTACAAATGGGAATATAACTAAAGTAAACGGTAAATATATGCTCGCTGCAACACAAGAACATCACAAGCTCGATGAGGAATTTGTGAAAGATTTACAATTTAAAAGACATATCATTCGTGAAAGCACGGTTACAAAATATAAGACCAATCCTTATACACTTGGTAAGAAGGAACATGCATTACCTAATATCAACAGAGAAATAAAATATCCCGGTGTAAAATGGGCAATGGCTATTGACCTGAACAAATGCACCGGTTGCAGCCGTTGTGTTGCCGCATGTAATGTTGAAAATAATATTGTTGTAGTTGGAAAAGAACAGGTATCACATGGCAGAGCAATGCAATGGCTTAGAATTG
>JBEKWK010000445.1:0-3369 GCA_049513175.1 FCB group bacterium | reverse complement strand
CTGGGAGAAACAAGTCCGCTTTATTCGCAGGATTCTCCTGAAGGCAGATTTTATTGCCGTACTGTTACGGTGATTGTAAAAAATCCTTTGAAACAAAAAAGGTAATTTTGGATTTTAGTATTAGTTCTTATATTCAATATATTTATTTACATTTTATGATTCTGTCAATTAAAAAAATATTTTGGTTTTTAATTGCTATTTCAATTTTTATTCTCATTCAAATTCCGTCTCTATCCCAGACTGATACTGAATTTTGGTTTGTTGCTCCTGAAGTATCTCAAAACGGCGACCAAAATTTCGACAGACCTATTTATCTTAGAATGTCTTCTTTCGACCATCCTGCAACGGTTACAGTTTCACAACCGGCTAATCCATTATTTGCACCTATTATCGTAAACATTGCAGCAAATAGCTCCCAAACTGTTGATTTGACACCTTACATAGATATAATAGAAAACAAACCGCCTAATCAAATATTAAATTACGGTCTTCTAATAAAAGCAACTAAACCTATTGAAGCATATTATGAAGTAGCGAGCCTTGAAACAAATTATAATCCCGAATTATTTGTATTCAAAGGGAAGAATGCTTTAGGTACG
Organism: FCB group bacterium; assembly: GCA_049513175.1. GTDB lineage: Bacteria > Bacteroidota > Ignavibacteria > Kapaibacteriales > UBA2268 > JBEKWK01. Next base: position 2,770 of record JBEKWK010000445.1, on the reverse strand, counting down.
CATTTTATAATACCGGGTCAAACTATTTACCATAATGCTCAGAACTACTCACCTCTGCCTTATTTTGCTTTTGATATAGTCGCAGTAAATGATAGTACAACTGTTACAATTAATCCAACTAAAGATTTAGTTGGACATAAGGCAGGAATTCCATTTAATGTCATATTAAACAGGGGACAAACCTATTCTGCCGTAAGCGTAGGATTTATGCCTTTAGAACATCCGAACGGCTCAGAAGTTACTTCCGATAAACCTATAGCGATTACATTAAAAGATGATTTGCTTAACGGGCAAACCGGCTGTGCGGATTTGGTGGGTGACCAGATTGTTCCTGTTAATATAATTGGGACTGAATATAATGCAGTAAAAGGTTTCTTAGATGAAGAAGAATATATATTTGTTACTGCTACTGAAGATAACACTAATTTAAATGTAAATGGTAATAGTACAATTCTGCCTACTTTTAATAAAGGGGATGTTATTTCTATAAATTTAGCTTCGATTGCAATTCATTTAGAAAGTGATAAACCGGTTTATGTTTATCAAATTTCCGGTATCGGATGCGAGCTTGGTAGTGCATTATTACCACATATCAGATGCACGGGTTCCAGACAAATAGCTTTTACAAGAACTACCGCCCAGCAACTTTCCATGATGATTTTTACTACTTCCGATGCAATTGACGGTTTCACTTTAAACGGCAATCCAGGTATTATTAAATCATCCGATTTCGCGTCCATTCCGGGTACAAATAATCTTTGGCAGTATGCAAGATATACCTTTGATGTTAATACAATACCTGTTAACCAAACTAATATAATTATTAACAGCAAAAATTTCTTTCATTTGGGTGTGCTCGAAGGAGCAGTCCGCACCGGATGCTCTTACGGTTTCTTCTCTGATTATAACAGCTTGAATCTCGGTCCTGATTTATCTCTTTGTCCCGGTGAGTCTGCCGAATTAGATGCAGGATATGGCAAAGACCCTTATCACTGGAGTACAGGTTCTACATCGAGGTCTATTATTGTTAGCGATTCAGGTACATATTGGGTTACCGCAAGGCTCGGTAATTGTGAAGTTAGCGACACCATACATATAACTTTAAAGAGTACAAAAATTTTAAATCTTGGTCCGGATAAAACACTTTGCAATGGTGACAGCATAGTTATATCAGCCGGAGACGGATTCATGTCATACAAATGGAATACAGGTGAAACGGATTCAAGTATTATCATAAGATCAACAGGGATTTATACCGTTGAAACAATTACTCCTGAAGGATGTATTCAAAGAGATACAATAAATATCAGGTTGTTTAATCCTAAAATAAAACTTTCAAACTTAAATACCCAACAACCTTGTATTGGTGATACCGCAGTAATAATGGCTTCCCCCGGTTTTGACGAATATGATTGGTATGATGCCTCGACCGGGGAGAAGATTGATTCAGGTTCTTATATATTCAAAGCTGTAAAAAGCGGGAAGTATTTTGCAAAAGCCAAAACTCTTTCAGGATGTGAAGCACAATCTGATACCGTGGAAGTAATATTTAACGATAGCAATATTTTGCTTTCATCAATTCCTCCCTCAAACACAGGACAATTAGAATTTGGAGCAATTAATGTTTTCGACCAATATTGTATATCAGTAAAGTTAACTAATTTCGCTAAAGAGCCTTATATATTGAATAATATATTTTTAAAAAATAATACTTCTTTCTCTGCCCCTCAAAGTCAGTTCGACATGACATTCGCCCCGGGAGAAACGAAAGATTTAATTCTATGCTTTGCTCCTGATAGCATAGGGGAGTACAGGGATACTCTTCTCATCACCGGTGATTGTATTAATGATACATTATTGTTGCATGGTGATGGTCAGGGTAATATTTATTCTGCACATTCAAAATGCGATGTACCTGTTCAGCTATCTACAACTGATGTTATAAAGGAACATAGTGCTGACCTTTTACCAAATCCGGCAGAAGATTTTATTTATTTAGAAGGAAAAGAAGGTCAACTTGTCCAAATTTATTCTCTCCAAGGATTAAAAATTATCGAAACTATGTATAAAGATAGAATTGATGTAAATGGGCTGGCAACGGGTATGTATTTTGTTAAAATAGAAAATAAAATATATAAATTTGTTAAAATTTAGTTCTTATTTTGTTTATTTGCATCTTGACATAATTAAATTATGTAACTTTTTCGCAATTTTATTGTTATTGCATTATATCTCAATACAAACTGGATAAAAGTAATTAGAAATTAATTATCTGAATTATATATTATTCTAATTTATTGGAGACATAACTCATGAAAAAATTTATTTACTTCATTGTAATTGTATTAATGATTAATACTGCTTTCTCAAAATGGGAATTAAGATTTTCTGCCATGTATGTAAACAATTTTGCTTCTGATGGTACTAAAATGTATTTAGGTCGTGTAAACGGATTGACTGCATATGATTTAATTACAAAACAAAGTACAAATTTCACTTCAATCAATTCCAATTTACCCGGGAATTATATTAATACTTTTTTGCCGATGCCTGATAATACTATATTAGTAAGTACAAATGGCGGCTTAGCAGTAATTGAAAACGGTTTAATAACATACGACAAACCGGTATGTAAAGATTATCCCGATAATGATGCGAGAGATTTATACAGGGATACGAACGGTAATATATGGACTTTTTCTGCTCATAAAGTTCATAAATATAGCAATGGGATTTGGAATACTTACGATTTGTCTAATTATATCAAATA
>JBEKWK010000444.1:0-3748 GCA_049513175.1 FCB group bacterium | reverse complement strand
ATGACAGCATAAGAATAAAATCTGAAATGTCCGGTATTGCAGGGGGGAGGTTTTTACAGATGTATTATCCGGAGAACGCTGATATTGTAAAATTATATCCACAATTGACTTTTAAACCAAAATATCCTGTGATAAAATCGGCACCATCCGGTATTCAGGAAATTGAAACGGCTATGAGAGATATACTTGATAAATTACGCCAAATTAAATTTTATGAGATATCATCTCAGACAATTAAATTTCTTGAAATGACCTCCAAATTTTTCTCAAACCAGGAGTTGTATGATATTGTTGCAAAAATAGATTCTTCCGCAACTACTGTAAAGAACATTCTCAAAAATGCCGACACATCGGATATAATTGATAATTTCCAATTAACAAGTCAAAAGCTTCTACAGGTTTCGGTTGAACTCGATTTTTTTACGAATAATTTAAATAATCAAATCGAGAAATTGCAATTAGCTAATAAAGTTGATTCCGTTTTTGCTCAAATAGATTCAGCATTGCTGCAAACCAAAAAAGTAGTTGATGTACTGGGATTCCGTTCGGAAACATTATTATTTGGTCTGAACGAAGCAGTGGAAGAAGCTAAAAGCACAAGCAGGCAATTCAGACAAACATTGAAAACCTGGTCTGATAATCCGTCAAATGTTTTTTTCAGCAATCCCCCTCCACCTGAAAAATAATTTTGGGATTTAATTTTTTACATATTTTATATTTTAATTGTTATTTTAGTTTATGGATATAGCAAAGCTGTTGGGTATTAAAGTACCATTGATTCTCGCATCTCAATCACCGAGGAGGAAAAAACTTCTCACACAGTTAGGACTTAAATTCAGTGTCCATCCGGCAGATATTGATGAAAGTAAACTATCAATTAAAATTACACCCGCTCAACATGTTAAAATTCTTTCGTTAATGAAAGCCGAATATGTTGCCGGTCAAATTCATGAGCCTGCAATTATAATAGGCTCAGATACAATTGTTGTTTTAGAAAATAAAATATTAGGAAAACCAATTAATGAAAAAGATGCAGAGAGAATGTTAAAACTTTTGAGCGGCAAAACTCATATTGTTTATACCGGTATTGCATTAGTAAATACAACTACAAGAAAAAATATAACAGCCGTACAAAAAACAGAAGTTACTTTTAGAAAATTAACTATTGAAGAAATTCAGGCGTATATTAGAACCGGCTCACCGATGGATAAAGCCGGAGCTTATGGCATCCAAGATGATTTCGGGGCAATATTTATTGAACATATTAACGGTTGTTACTACAATATCGTCGGCTTGCCGCTTGAATTACTTTATAAAACAATGAAAAAATTTAATAATAAATCAACTTAAAATTATGGTCTATATATTTGGAATGATAATCCCATACCTTTTGGGTTCCATACCTTCGGCTTGGGTTTTGGTTAAATTGACAACCGGTAAAGACCTGAGAGCAATTGGAACCGGAAATATCGGAGCAATGAACAGCTATGATGTTACCGGTAAAAAATGGATTGGAATTGTTGTATTTTTAATGGATGCGTTAAAGGGTGCAATAGCAGTTTTACTTGTACGAATATTTATGCATAATGATGTGATGGCTGTCGAACTTGCTGCTTTCTGGGTTGTTTTAGGTCATAATTTAAGCATCTTTTTGAAAGGAAAAGGAGGAAGAGGATTATCAACTACAGCCGGTGCATTTATTCTGATAAATCCGATTGTGGTAATTATATGGGGCATTATCTGGTCTTTAATAATGTTGAGAATAAAAAGAAATGTTCATATTGCAAATTCAGTTGCGACAATAATTACTCCTATTTTATTAATTTTTATCACGGATTATTTTCTGAAAATATTTTTCTTTATTCCTAATATGTCAAGACATGATTTAGTGATTTTAACTGTTTGTGTTTGTGTCGTAATTTTAATAAGGCATATTAAGCCATTGAAAGATTATTTCAAAAAGGGAAAAGATAATAAAGACTGATAAATTAAAATACTTTATGAATGAAATAGGGAAGAATATCCGGAATAAGAATTATTGTGAGTATTAATCCGGCTAATGCCCCCCATAGATGGGCTTCATGATTGATTGAATCTGCCGCTTTTTTTGCCGCAAAGAAACAATATGCGAGATATAATAAAGCAAATATAGGTGCAGGAATGCCTATAGGAATAAAAAATACCATAATTTTACTTGTAGGTTCAAATAAAATGTAGCTGAATAAAACTCCGGAAATAGCACCTGAAGCTCCAACAGCCCTGTATCCGAAATCGTTTCTGTGTTTGATAACGGTTGATACATTACTTAAAATTAAACTTATAAAATATATAATTACAAAATATAATGAGCCAATAATTTGTTCCAGGGTAAATGCAAAAAACATAAAGGATAACATATTAAACATCAGGTGAGGGATATCCGCATGCACGAACCCGCTTGTGATGAACATATACCATGTGTTTTTTTTGGCGATGCTCCAGGGGTGAAGAAGCAAACGTTCGTATAAATTATTTTTTCCGTAAAGGCATAAAAGACTGATACCGATTGTTACAACAAATATTAATGTTGCAAAAGGAGATGATTGAATATCCATTTTTTATACAATAATGTTAAGTGAATTTTTTCTAAAATACACTTTTTGACGAAAATAATATCAATTAGATAACAGAAAAATTTTTTTTCCAGATGACAGATAGATAATTTTGAATTGAATTTTAAGGAGTAAAATGAAAAAGTTAATTAAAGATAGCAAGGTATGTAATTTGTTCGGTGGTGAGTTTGAGCTGATTGAGACAGGCTTTTCGACGGGTGAGTACAATATGGATTACGATTTGCAAAGGACATTGGAATGTTCCGAAGGGAAAGCACTTCCAATGTTTCGCTTTTACGGATGGAAACCATGGGCAGTTTCATTAGGTGCAAATCAAAAAGAAGATGACATTGATAAAAACAAATGTAATGAATTAGGATTCTCTTTGGTCAGAAGACCTACCGGAGGCAGGGCGGTTCTTCATGCAAACGAACTGACTTATTCCGTAGTTTTGAAAATGCCGGATGATAAAACTGTTCATGATGTTTACCGTGAAATACATTTGATTTTGCTTGGAGGGTTAAAAAAATTAGGATGTACCGGACTTGAATTTGTACAATCACAAAAAGATTTAGGAAATTTTTATAAACAATCAGGAATGTCTGTATCATGTTTTGCAAGCTCTGCGAAGTATGAAATTTCCTGGAATAACAGGAAAGTAATCGGCAGTGCACAAAGATTATTCGGTAAGACATTACTCCAGCACGGCTCTATTTTACTTGAATATATTCAAAGCCACAGTATTACAATAGAAGAAATCTGTGGAAAAGAAATATCTTATGTTGAATGTTTGAATGCAATGGTGGATAATATAGAGAATCAACAGATAAACTATCATTAAAAATTTTAAAGTATTGATTCATAATAAAATGTAGTAAATACAACTACATAATAATTATAAAATTTACTACAAAAATTTCAATTAAAAACCTATACAATTGTTGTCCACAATCTTTTAGTTTTGCTAATAGAGTTTCAATATATATTTTTATTTTATTATTTGAGTAAGATATTATTAATTAGCGGGTTACATTTTTCACTTGTATATATTGATTATTTCTAATAATTTGTTTAGTTTTAGTTTCTAAAATTTAACAGAGAATTTTTGATTTTAGTTCATTGAATGTTTTTTAAAAATAAATTAATTTGTATTTTTG
>JBEKWK010000443.1:0-3378 GCA_049513175.1 FCB group bacterium | reverse complement strand
AAGCATTCTTAACAAACTATTCCTAATAAAAAAAAATATGTACATCAAATTATCAACTAATTTACGATTTTAGATTTAATTAATTATTTCTACTTTATAAACTTTTTACTTTCTACTTTCTACTTTCAATTATCAACTTTCAAGTTCATTATTTTTCCGCTTAAATTTTTCTTCAAATATTGTATATAAAGTAGGAACAAACAGAAGCGTCAAAAATGTCGAAGCCATTAATCCCCCTATAACAGCAATGGCAAGAGGAGCCTGTGAGGATTCCCCACCAATGCCTACAGCCATAGGTATTAAACCAAGAACAGTAGCAAGAGTAGTCATAAGTATGGGTTTAAGCCTTGTTCTTCCGGCAGTGACAACCGCTTCATGTAATTCCATATTCCTTTTACGCAGACGATTGGTGTAGTCAACAAGCAATATCCCGTTTGATACGACTATTCCTATCATCACTATCACCCCTTCAAATGAAGTTACTGAAAGTGTAGTATTAGTTAAGAACAAAGCCCAAATTACTCCTACCATTCCAAGAGGAACGGTAAACATAATAACAAATGGGTCTATCAGTGATTGGAATTGAGAAGCCATTACCATATACACAAGTATTATAGCCAAAAACAGTGCAAGAGTAAGGTCACCGAAAGTTTTTTGCTGCTGTTCAATATTACCGGCTATTTGCACTATGAAACCTGAAGGAATTATTAAGGATGATAGTTTAGCTCTAATATCATTTGTAACACTTCCTAAATCTCTGCCTGTAACATTTCCTGTAACTTCAACAATTCTCTCCTGGTATCTTCTGTCAATTTGAACAGGTACCTTTTTCAAAACTACGGAAATCAAATTTCTTAATGTTACTAATTGTCCCTGACCGTTTGCAACAGTCAAATTCTTTAAGTCATCAATTTTATTTCTGTAATTTTCAGATAATCTCACTAACATATTGTATTGATTACCCGTACCCGGGTCTGTAAATATGGCCGCAACAGAACCGCTCATAGCAGTCGCGATAGTGTTAGAAATCTGCTGTACGTCAATACCCATAGCTCCTGCTTTAATCCTGTCTATTGAGACTAATAATTCAGGCAGATTTAATTCTCGTGTAACCAGAACATCAGTAGCACCTGGAGTTGTTTTAACTGCTTCGGCTATTTTCTGAGCAAGAAGATCGGCTTTATCAAAATCCTGACCGCGGATAATTACATCAATAGGAGCAGTTGAACCGAAATTCAATAGAAATTTCAGAAAACCTCCTGTATTAATAAGAACTTGAGAACCTGGTATATGAGTAATTTTTGGACGTAAAGTTTTAATGATGTCAAATACGCTTCGGTTTCTTTCCCCGGGAGGGACAAGAGCAACATTAATATTAGCCGCATGACTTCCCGAATTTGCACCAAATAAACTACCGCTTCTTACAGAAGGGACTCCTATATCTGAAATAATTGTTTTGAGTTCAGGTACATTTTGCTTAATTATATTTTCAATTTTTGTAACAAACTTTACTGATTCTTCGATTCTTGTTCCCACCGGCATCTTGACTATAATGCTGAACTGGCTCTCATCAGAGTCAGGAAAGAATTCTGTCCCTATGAATTTAAACATTAAAAATGACAGAACTGCAAATCCGATAACTCCAAAGATGACTAATTTCCTATGCCTTAATGCTGTAATGAGCGTATTTTGGTAAGTGTTATCAATTCTTTCCAGCATATTTTTTGCTTTTATCTGAAGTCTGTTAGATAATTTTTTTGATTCAGGGTCAATCTCCCTTTCGGCTGTTAAAACTTTTAGACACATAAGGGGAGTTACAGTTCTGGACACAAAAAAAGATGCAAATAAAGCAACAGTTATTGTCAAAACTAATGGTACAAAGAGGAGCCTGGCAATACCGGATAAAAATATGACAGGAAGGAAAACTATTACTGTAGTCAGTGTCGAAATAAATATCGGTGCGGCTACCTCCAGAGCTGCATCCAAAGTTGCCTGCATTTTACTTACATTATCTCTTTTCATCATGCCGTAATGCCTGCTGATTGCTTCCAACTCAACTATAGAATCATCCACCAGCCTTCCTATTCCGAGTGCCAAGCCTCCGAAAGTCATGATATTTAGACTTGTATTGCTAAACCTGAAAAAAATGAATGTTACCAATATAGAAAGCGGAATAGCAAGAAATATTATTAAAGCACTTCTTGTATTTCTTAAGAAAAGTATTATAATAATCATTGCCAGAAAAGCACCTAACAGTGCTTCCTGCTGCAAGCCGTTTATTGATTGTCTTATATATAAGCTTTGGTCTAAAGTTAAATCCGCTTTTACGCTCGGAGGTACATCTTTAAGTTGTGTTAACGCTTTTGTAACTGCATCAACGATGGCAACCGTATTTCCACCTGATGTTTTTTGAACCCTAAGATTAACGCCGCCTTTACCATTATTTCTAATGATTTCTGTTTGCTCCTGGTATGAATCCTCCACATAAGCAATGTCTCTTATTCTTATGGGGACATCGTTAACATTTTTTACTACTATATTGCCCATAGGCTCAACTACATTAAATTGGCTTTCAGTTTTTAATGAATAATCAAAAACTCCTGTTTTCAAATCACCTGAAGGTAAAATCAGATTGGAATTTGCAACTGCCTGAACTACCTGTTGCAATGGAATATTCATTGCCTCAATCCGATTGCGGTCAACGGTAAAATGAATTTCTCTAATTTTGCCTCCCACAACCTGTGCAAAAGCAACTCCGGGTGTATGTTCAAGCTGAGGCTCTATTATATTATAAGCTATATCATATAATGCTCTTTCATCAATGTTGCCGCTTAGGGCAACGGTTGCTATTGGCACATTTGTTATATCAAATCTTAGTACCAAAGGTTGAGAAGCGGCTGTAGGCAAAAGATTTAAAACACGGTTAACCTTCTGGATAACGTCTAACATTCCTATATTTGTATTTGCCTCCCAGTTAAAGTTTACTCTTATCTGAGAAACACCCTCTCTTGTTGAGGACTGTACATAATCAACATCATTTGTCGAACTTACACCTCTTTCTATTGGGACTGTTACCGATTGTTCCATATCAATAGGACCTGCCCCGTTATCAAATGTAATGACTGTAACAACAGGAATTTGGATATTTGGGAGCATATCTATAGGTAATTGAGAAAAAGAAACTATACCAAGGACAAAAACGGCTATTGCAGCCATTAATGTTGTTATCGGATATTTAAGTGCAAATCTTGTTAACCACATATTTTATTTAATTACAAATTAATTATTACGAATTACATCAAATCAAAATCTAAGCAAATTTAACCTGTATGATCATTAATATAATTATCTTTATTTAACTTAATTACTAATTCTTAA
>JBEKWK010000442.1:0-3379 GCA_049513175.1 FCB group bacterium | reverse complement strand
ATAGTCGTTACTTCACAAATGTTACTTTTGAGAGCCTCTTCTAAGCCGAAATTAGCTTCATAAGTATATTTACCTGCATCCCTCCAGTGTTGAAATTCTAAGGTTAAAAGGAGAATTTTCGGTTTTTTGTTAAAATTAATATTTATTCCTTTTTCCATTCTTTTCCTTTACGAATTTAATTCATCCCTCTGGGATAGAATCGGATTTTTAATGGGCCACCAGATATTGAATTTAGGGTCATTCCATTTTACTGTAAACTGGGTGCCCGCCTTGTAATATGTTGATTGTTTATAATGAAAAATTGCTTTATCTGACAGAATAAGATGTCCATTAGCAAATTTCGGGGGAATCAATACCTGGTTATGGTTCCTGTCCGATAAAACAAAAGATTGCCATTTCCCATATTCATCTGAACTCTCATCGTAATTTAATACTACTAGATACAATTTTCCATAAGGGCAGGTAATTAATTTATACGTCTCTGAATCTCCATGTAAGCCCCTTAAAACTGATTTTGTGGAGACTGAATAATCATCCTGTAGAAATTTAACGGGAATACCGTTTTTAAAGTACAATTCCTCATTATAGGTTTCGACGTATTCACCTCTATGGTCTTCAAATGAATCCAATTTAATAAGTAATACACCCTTAAGTTTTGTTTTTTCAACTTGCATGTAGGCAATCCTTTATAAAATTTTCCAAATAATATAATTAGCCGTATCATTATAAATATTTCCAAATTTATGATGATGAGCTGTGATTATTTTAATCCTGTTTAGTTTTTCAAGTTCCAAAAGCTCATTATAATACCCATTCAGATAATTTCTTTTGCTATGATATTCATAAGCTAAGTATTCTACTAAATTATCCTGATTATAAAATTCATTTATACATTCGATATTTACAATTAAATCAGGTTTTTTTTCGAGCAGAAAATCTAAAAAATCATTAAAATCAGAACCTACCTGTTCCAATGCACCGTAAGTAAAGGCACAGCTATTTGGATTAAAATCAACACCATAGTCAGGATGGAAGAAATCAAATTTACTGCCGTTTATATTAATTTTTTTCTTTTCTCTTAACAGGTCAATGATTTTTAAGGATGATTCCGCCCAATCAAATCCAAATAAGTTTTTTTCTGGGAAAATTTCATTGAGATAACACAAATGATAAGCCGGTCCACAACCAAATTCATAAATATTCTTATAATCCTTTAAATATTTATTAAAGAGCCAATGCTTGAAAACCTGGTAATAATTCAGGACAAAATTATCGGAAATAGTTTGATAAAAGTCGCCTCCAAACCTTGCAGGGACGTCTGATTTGAAATACTTCGGAGCTAATTTACTTAAATCATAATTTGAATTAATAAAATCATTCAGATTTTCCGACCACCCGGTTTCCCAATCATTTTTTCTATTTTCACCTGCCTGTTTCAGATTTTCAGAATAAATCGCTTTTATTATTTTTAAAATCAGCGCATCTCTTTCTTCTAAAGATAGTTCTCTATATTTAAATTCATATTTTTTTATTAGGTCACCACAGAAGATATTTATTTCTTCTTCTGTCGTACCGAATAATCCGGCAAAATCTTTTGACGTTAAACTTTTCATATTAAGGAATCCATTCCACAAAATTTTTTAGTAAATTTTTCAAAAAAATGAATAAAATCTGTTCTTTAGCAATTATTTTTGATAATCCTGTAATAGTTATATTGGTTCCTATTTCCACAGGAATTGTTAATAAACATGATTCACCAAAAGCCATTTTAAAAGTTGTTGCTGCTTCAGCCCAGAAAAGGAAATCAGCACCGGATTTGCTTATAATATACAATTTCTCAAAATTATTTTGTAACAAATAATAAATGATGAAACATGCTGAAACGCTGTCTAAATCATCCTGTTTCGTTGATAAATATGCCAATGCAGACTCAAGCTGCATTCCATGTATCTCCTTTATATGTTTATATATTAGAACATTTATTTTAGTTAAAGTATTTATATAAATTTCTATTGAATTCTTTTTATTATTTTCTAATACTTTCAAATTCGCATTACATATCAAATACCTGTAAAGATGTTCTGTGTTGACCAATAGACCATTATTGATTAAAGATTTCAGGAAAATATGCACTGCAAAATGTGCGATACCTCCTCTTGAATCAGGGTCATAGTCATGAAACATTAATGTTGTGTTTTCAGTAATATTTGGAAGCCAGCCGAAAAAATCATTATATATCCCTTCAAATGAGTGGTCTCCGTCAATTATAAGCAAATCTATTGGTTCTTTTTTGGTTTTTTGCCATTCTTTTGCATATGTTACGGAATCGGAATGAATTAGATTAACAGGTTTACCTTCGAGGTTTTTTTTTGCTGTTTCAGATGGATTTTTATCAACTGTGTAAAAAGAAATATTTTTGTTTTGTATCGTATCACAAATTATTCCTGCACTACCGCCCAGAGCAGTTCCTATCTCAACGATACACCCATTATCGGGAACTTTCAGAGCTTCCATTTTCAGGATATCGTGTTCTTCCTTCCACAAAAAAGAGATTTCTTCAAAGTTCATTTTTCAATTTTCTTTGCATTTTTATCATAAAAGTCATTTCCGATATAAATTTCCTTTATTTGTTCAATTTCAGACGACAAAAGTTGTTCGATTTCCGTTGCCTTAACATTTTCGCTAACTTCCACGGAATTCATCATGCCCGGTATTACGGTAGAAACTGCTTTTTCGGAAAGACAGAATTGCAGGGCTAATTGAGCAAGAGTTCTGTTCTTGTTTTTGTTTAATTCATCAAATAAAATATGTGAATCAGCCCATCTTTGCAATTGTTCTTTGGGCCAGTTTGCCCTGTGGTCACCTGCCCGAAATTCTTCATTCCCTGATAATTTCCCTGTCAGGAAGCCAAAAACAAATGGTGTTCTTGCTATAATGCCGGTATTTGTCTTTATTGCAAGGTCAAATAAACCTGATTCGATTGCTCTCAGGTCGAGCATATTAAAATTTACCTGTATGACAGGAAATTTATATTTTTCTATAGCGATTATTCCATCTTGCGGTGAACGGACAGAAATACCATAAGACATTATTTTACCCTCTTTTATGAAATTCTCCAATGTCGAAATAACATCATTTTCTTCCAAGTCTATAATCTGCGGGCTGTGTAATTGGTATAAATCAATATAATCCGTCTTAAGCCTTTTCAAACTCAGTTCCAAAGCTGAAGTTAAATGTTCTTTGCTGAAATCCTGGGGCATATAAAAACCCGTATGAGGCAGAGTGCCACCTTTTGAAGCTATAATTATTTCTTTCCTATGTCCGGTAAAGGTTTTTCCGAGAATTTCCTCACTGTGCCCATCACCATATAAGTCAGCAG
>JBEKWK010000441.1:0-3382 GCA_049513175.1 FCB group bacterium | reverse complement strand
AATTTAAATCAATCATAAATTTATATTAAAATTCAAATATTTTGAGTAAAATTAATAAGCCAAAAAAGTCAACTCGAAACTCATGGCTCTTCGTTCCTTCTCAATATTTTGCTGAAGGAGTACCGTTTGTTCTCGTGAACCAACTATCAGTAGCTTTATTCAAATCGCTTCATGAATCGAATGTATTTATCGGCTTTACAAGTTTATTATATCTACCCTGGTCTCTGAAACTTCTATGGGGTCCCATAGTTGATGCATACTTTACAAAGAGAAAATGGGTAGTTTCACTTCAGCTTGTTTTAGGAATATGCTTTGCTCTTATAGCTATTGGTTTATATCTTCCTCAATATATATTTATAACGCTTGTTCTTTTTACTCTAATTGCATTTATATCAGCAACACACGACATCGCTACTGATGGCTTCTATCTTCATGCTTTACAACTCAAAGACCAGGCTTTCTTTACAGGTATCAGGAGTACCTTTTACAGATTTGCTATGATATTTGCCGGTGGTCTTTTAGTCTCGATTGCCGGTGGGATAGGGATAGCTACCGGAAATATCCAAATAGGTTGGTCAGTCGCTTTCGCTTTAACAGCAATCATATTTATCTGCTTGTTCTTTTACCATAAATATATTTTGCCTTATCCTGTAACAGACGTTGCAGTTAAGGATGCCGCCTCTTCTATTCCCTATAAATTAATTTTCAAAGAATATTTCACACAGCCAAAAATCGGGATAATCCTTGCTTACATACTTCTATACAGATTTGGAGAAGGTCTCCTAATTAAAATGGCTCAGCCTTTTTTTCTCGATAAACCCTCTGTCGGCGGTATGGGACTTAGCCTTAGTGAAGTCGGTATTTATTATGGAACAGTAGGCATCGTCACTTTAGTTATCGGAGGAATCATCGGTGGCTGGTTCGTAAAAAAGTATGGTTTGAAAAAAATGCTTTTGCCAATGGCTCTGAGTATTCATTTACCTAATCTCCTTTATGTTTATCTTGCATCTGTCAAGCATGATATTATCTGGTCTTTTAATATATCAAGCCTTATAGGTACAGATTGGATTATCAGAATCCATCCCCTTATTCAAAGCTGTATAGTTGTCGAGCAACTTGGCTATGGTCTTGGTTTCACAGCCTATATGGTTTATTTAATGTATATATCAAGAGGCAAATATAAAACTTCACATTATGCTATTTCAACCGGCATCATGGCTCTGGGATACATGATTCCCCAGTTTCTCAGCGGGTTCGTGCAATCTTACGTCGGTTATTTCTGGCTGTTTGTTATTAGCGTAATCATGACATTCCCGGGGATGTTCACTATATTTTTCTTGCCTTTAGAATTTGACCAAAATAATAATTAATTTAATCCTGATAACTGAATTCTGAAAACCGAAAACTGATAACTTTTTCAAAGAACTATGGAATTAACTTTAGCAATACCTGAGAATCAAATTTATAATAGCTTCATCTCAAAGAAAGATGATTATAAAAATCATACTTTAAAGATAATAAGAACTTCAGAACAACAATGTTTCAATATGTTAATCAATAATAAAGTCCAGGTTTCTTTGCTCACTCCTTATGGATACGGTCAGGGATTAGTTAAATCTGATTTAAGAATTATCCCCGGTACGGCATTAGGAGCTATTGGTTATACCGGCTTAGCAACTATTGTTTTCAATAAAGGTATTCGTATTTTTAAAACTCTTACTTGTAACGATAAAAATGATTTTGTTTCTATAATCTCTAAAATTATTCTTGCTGAAAGATATTCATTACTCTTAAATTTAGTTGAACAAAAAGGAACTAATCAAGAGCTTCCTGCAAATTTTGAAACTGCAATTATTTTTGGCAAAGGCGAAGAAAATGTTACAGATTTGGATTTAACCGAAGATTGGTTAGATACATACGAAATGCCTTTACCGCTTGCATTCTGGGTTTGCAAAGCCGATTTACCCTTTGAAAATATTCCCGAAATTCTGACTGATATATTTGAACCTGTGAAGATGGCTGCTGATATAATCAAATCCGAAAATGACGCTTATGAACGGCAGGGCAAATTTATTTGGCAATGGAATAATGAAATGGAAAATGCTCTCGAGCAAACATTACAGCTTCTGTTTTTCCATCAATTTCTTCCTGAAATTCCGGCAATTAAAATTTGGGGGAGAGATTAATTTCAAATAAAATATTCATATAAAATTTCCGTATTAATTTTTAAATTTTTAATCTAAAACTAAAGTTATTTCCATGTTCAAAAATCTGTTTATTATATTAGGAATTTTCGTTCTATCCTATTCAATTTTATTCTCCCAGCTTCTCCCGGGAAATATCAGCCCCGATGTCGTTAACGGTAATCCTGATACTACACTCCACGATAATTTCATATATCTTGCCCTTGCCGGCAAAGTACCCCAAATGGTGAACAGATGGGGTGTTGAAGTTGGTATCTCCGCAGGATTCACAATGAAAAATTCTTTTAACATCGGCGGCGGATATTATTATTTAATTACTCATAATATGTACATAAACAATACTTCCTTTTCAGCACCTGAACATTTAAGGTTGGAATATGGCGGAGTAGAATTAGGATACAATTTAAAATTAAATAATTTTCTTACTCTCACCTCGCAATCTTTTATCGGCATCGGTAAAATCAACCTTTCGCAATCCGTAGATGCCGATGTTTTCATAGACCAGAACGGTAACTGGCTATTCGTGCTCGAACCGGGGGAGCATCTCAATATTAATGTTACGAGAAAATTCATCGTGGACTTAGGAATTAATTATCGCATTGTTTTAGGTGTAGATTATTTCGGTGCCACCGATAAAAATTTAAGCGGTCCCGTTTTCTCTTTAGGATTGAAATTCCTTTCATTTTGACAAATCAATGATTGTCTCCTACCTGCGGCAGATTAAGGGGGTGGAACACTAATAGATGAAAACCGAAAACTGAGAACTTTTTCTGTCTCATTTGTCATATATCCAAAAATTATATGTGACATTTCCCTTTTTTATTTTTCAATGGGTTAAAAGTCCATTTGTCTCATTTGTCACATTTGTCACACCATTTTGGATTTTTATCATATCTGGTTAGTGATTTACTTTGTGACCTTTGTGAGAAACTTTATGTGCTTTGTGTTTAAAGGTTTTCAATTAAGAATTTTAACACAAAGAACACCAAGAATAAGACTCAAAGAAAACACAAAGAATTAAATACAGTCCGTCTCATGTCAAAGAACTTTTACCACAAAAATAAATCATAAATTTTAAATATTTTATTCAACCGTTTATTAATTATTTTTTCAACCGTTTTTTCAACCGTTTTTTCAATAATTTTTTCAACCGTTTAAAAAAGTATTTAAAATCTTGT
>JBEKWK010000440.1:0-3388 GCA_049513175.1 FCB group bacterium | reverse complement strand
AAGAGATTATGGTAAAGCTACTTTTAATAATAACGGTGAAGTTGAATATATTGATGGTATAATAGAGGATGTAACAGATAAAATTAAAACCGAAGAAGCTCTATACTGGCATGCAGGTGTCAATTCTGCAATTGCCGAGCTTTCCAAAGCAATGATTTCAATTACAACTTTAGATGAAATAAGCAAACTGATTTTTGAACATGCAAAACGTCTCACTCAATCTAAAATCGGCTTTATCGGTTATAATATAAATGGAGAAGAAAATAAATATATTAAAATTGATAATCAACCATGGGAAAAAATATATTGTAATGTCGAAATAGGTAAGTTTTGGGAACCGGTGAACAAGTATAAAGAAAACATTATCATTAATTCAATACATACTGATGATAATTGGAATAAAAAATTTGAAAGCTTCCCACAAATTACCAGACTTTTATCTATATATATTTCTTCTGGTGATTCCGAAATAGGTCAGATTGTGATGGCTAATGCAGTTCACAACTATTCTGAAGATGACCTGGAAATACTTGAAAGAATTGCATCATTGTTATTAGTCGTTTTACAAAAATTCCGGGCTGAAAATGAAATCCGTTCTGCTCTTTCGAAAGAGCAAGAATTAAATAATCTGAAATCGAGATTTATTGATTTGATTTCTCATGAGTATAGGACTCCTTTGACTGCTATCGGTTTATCTACCGAACTTTTAATAGATTATAATGATAAGCTTACTGAGGAAGATAAGCGTAAACAATACGAAAAAATCCGGGATTCACAAAACGCCATGAATTCACTACTTGATGATATAATTGCTTATAGCAATTTTGATGCCGGTAAAGTCTTGTTCAGTCCTACTAAGCTTGATTTAGGCTTATTATGTATTGATATTGTAAATGAGATTAAATTTTTAACAAAAGATAAATGTTTCATTGATTTAACAGTTAATAACAATGAATTTCATCCGGCAGTTGATGAGAAAATCATCCGCCAGGTTATTTCTATACTATTATTAAATGCGATTAAATATTCAAAGCCTGCATCTGCAGTGGAATTCAATGTAAATATTCAATCAGGAAATATTGAATTTATTGTTAAGGATTTTGGAATAGGTATACCTGAAGAAGACCATGAACAAATATTTTCACCTTTTCACAGGGGTAAGAATATCACAAATGAGCCCGGGACAGGTTTAGGTTTATCTATAGCAAAAAATTCCTTACAAATTCATGGCGGGACTATTACTTTTACAAGCATGGAAAATGAGGGTAGCACTTTTATTGTGAATATTCCCTTTATTTAATGTAGAATGTAAAATGAACAAAATGGAATAGTTACTATTATAAATTATATATATATTGAAAAATGAAAAGAAATAATCCTATAGGAGTATTCGATTCGGGAATCGGCGGTCTAAGCGTATTGAAACAATTCGTAAGGTTTTTACCATACGAAAAATACATTTATCTTGGTGATACTGCCAGAGTCCCTTACGGAAATCGTTCCGAAGATATAGTAAAACAATATTCCGAAGAATGTACAAGGTTTTTACTTGAAAAGAATGTGAAATTAATTGTTGTTGCCTGCAATACGGCATCTTCAGTTGCTCTTGAAAAAATAAAAGAGGTATCTGATGTACCGGTAATCGGAATGATTTTGCCTGCCGCCGCCGCTGCAATCAGAAGCACAGTAAATAAAAAAATAGGGGTTATTGGAACAAGAGCCACTATCAATAGTGATGTATATGCGAAAGCAATAAATGAACTTGCCGGAGAAAATAAAATTAATGTATATTCGCAGGCATGTCCTTTGTTTGTCCCCCTTGTAGAAGAAGGCTGGCTCCGCCACAACGTTACCCGCATGATAACGGAAGAATATCTTATAAATATTAAAGAAAAAGAGGTAGATACACTTGTATTAGGGTGTACACATTATCCATTGCTAAGTCAACTACTAAGTGAAGTATTGCCCGGAGTTTCTTTGATAGATTCAGGTGAACATGCCGCAGTTCATGCAGTGAGACTTCTCGCTGAAGCTGATAGCCTTATTGAAGAAAGGAATGAGTATGTAATAAAACATGAAATTCAGTTTTATGTTACAGATGTACCTTCCACTTTCTTTGATATTGCACAAAGGTTTTTGGGTTTTACAGTTGACAGCCCGATAAAAGTCGTTGTCGAGGAAAAGAGGAAATAAAAAAAATAATATTTCAGAAATAAAAATATATCATGAAAAAGTTTATATTTTTTACATTATTTTTCATACTTTATTTCTCGTACTTTACTTATAGTCAATATTATTGGGAAAAAATTCCTGGATTGTACGGAGGTAAAGTAAAACAAATCACATTCGACAATAAAGGAAATATTTTTGCCTGTACCGAAAAACATATATATATTTCAACTGATGAAGGAGAAAAATGGAAAAGAATTGGAGGTCCTAAAGAAATATACGGAAATCCTTTCCCTGATATTTATTCCTTTTTTTCTTTGGGTAAATATATATATACTACGGCTGCCATTCAAGGTATAGATAATGGTACATACATTACATTTAAATCAAGTGATAATGGAATACATTGGTTTGAATGTGAAAATATTCCTGAAACTTGGTTCCATTATTGTATAAATAAGGAAATTGGATTATTCGCACTAAGCATATGGGACAAATCCATTTTAATTATTAACGGAAAAACCGGTAAAACTATAACATTATGTGATAAGACCGTTTACCTTCCTGAAGAAATGCAGTTTCTTGATAATGGGAAATTGCTTTTTCGCACTGAAAAATATATTGAAAAATCAAGAACCAATAATTATTATCTTGAAATAATAGACCCTGATAGCTGTTCACACCAAGAAATTGATTTAGGATTAGATTATTTTAGATTATTACACGAAACTATAAATAAGAAAATTTATTTTTCAAGTAAAGAGGGGCTTTATGTTCTAAATGATGATAACAAATCATATCAACAAATTTTAAAAATGGAAAGGGCTCCCATATATGTCACGTCTTCTCCGGATGGGCAAAATATATATGTTGTGAATAATACAAATACTATCTATTATTCAGAAGATTTTGGGAAAAATTGGAAGGAATTAAATACTTCATTTAATAAAATATCAGTTGTTGAATATTTTAAAGACAATATCATATTTGCAATTACTGAAGCAGGAGTTGCAAAATATAAAAATTCAGAATGGCATATTGTTAATGATGGAATTGATGAAGTTCAGGTCAACACAATAAATTTTGATAAAGATAATAATCTTTATGCAGGAACATCAGGTTTTGGTGTTTTAAAAAAAGAAATGGGTTCAAATGAATGGATAACAATTTATAATGGCTTAACAGATTACTTAAAATACAAACCTAATACTATTCTTCA
>JBEKWK010000439.1:0-3395 GCA_049513175.1 FCB group bacterium | reverse complement strand
ATACCAAGGAAGTGAAATTAAAGCAGAATTTATAGTGGTTGATGGTATTATAAAAGAAATTTTATTTAAAAACGTTTACGGAAAAAAGAGGTTTGAATCAGAAAGACGAAAAGACTTTGAATTTTTAACAAGAAAAATTCTAAGCAGATTGTTGAAAAATGGATTGATTATTTTGTGTGGAAAAAAGATATAAAACCTCAATTAATTACAAAGAGAATTAAATGAAATCAATTAAAATTATTGAAGCAAAATATTTAAATGATTATCGTATTTTATTAATATTTTCTGATAATTCAGAAAAGATAATTGATTTTGCTGAATTATTACGTAAATCTACTTATCCTAATGAAAAGAAATATTTAGACAAAAATATTTTTAAACAATTTAAAGTAGATTATGGCGATTTGATTTGGAACGACTTCGACATGTGCTTTCAGGCAAAAAACCTGTATAAAGGTATGACCAGACTTTAATTTTTGACAACAAAAAACCTTCAGAATATTGATTCCGAAGGTTTGATTCTGCAACTATATAATTAACAAATCTCAATTATAATTTTATTCTACAATAACCCTTTGAACAGCCTGCTCGCCTTCATTAGTCCTTATTGAGAGCAGATACATGCCTGATTGTATATTTTCTAATTTCAAGGATTCTTTCCAATCCCCTTTATTTCGAGATTCATTTTTCCAAAATTCTTTAATAATCCTGCCGGACAAATCATGCAAAGCTACACTTACGCTCCTATTATCCAAAAGAGTATAATTAAAATTAATGTTGTCTTTCGCAGGATTCGGATATACGCTTAGATTTTCGACCGCTCCGCTACATGACCTCCATACATCGAAATATGGTTCTTTACCTGCTTCAGAAGAGGATTCGCAAATATTATCAACAGTTTTCAATGCTGTAAGTTCCGGTTCTATTTTGTCTCTGACCTGTTGTGGTAATTTTGAGAGAAATTCCGGTGTCGGGTCGAACCACATATAGTACGCATAAGGCTCACCGCTTTTTGTTTTTTTGCAATTCCAGTCTTTAGACCTAATTATAATTGGAACTAATTCATTAATTCTTATGTAATTGTCAACATTCGTATTTATATTATCAAATATCTTATTGAGAGCATCTAATTTATTCTCAAAATTTGATGTATTTATTACCTTCACAAAAAAGGCATTTGTGTCTTTGTCAATTTCTTCATTTACTCGTACTAATTTTTTAAATTCACCAACATTTTTATCAAAGTCATCAATTTTCAAATTGAATTTCTTTATGTTTTTGTCAATTCCATTCATCCTCTCGTCAAAGTCTAAATTTATAATTGTATCAATTTCTATATCGGGAAGATTCTTTAATAATGAATCGAAATTGATTTCTGGAATTGCTTTTACAATTGAATCAATATTAATTTTAGGTTGATGGCGCATTAGCGAATCGAAATTGATTTTTGGTATTTTCCCCATTAGCGAATCAACTTCATTTCTATTTTCTGTCATAATTGAATCTATATTTACTCTGTTTGCTATCAAAATAGAATCAAGTTTATTTGGATAAAACTTAATATAAATAGAATCGCATAAAAATTTCATACTGAACCAACGACCAATTTTGCCTGATGTTGTATCATTTTGATGTGCTTTAAATCTTGTTTTGAAACTAATAGCTTTCTTGTTATATTTTTTAAAGGATTTATTAAGAGCTTTATTCAAAGAATCATTTGATGTGAACCTCATTTTTTTTATGACTACTTTTCTTAAATTGGAATCCTTAATGTTTTCTAATATTTCTAACCTACTTAGTGAATCAATCTTAATAAGTGGTCGGTCATGTCTTGAGTCATAAGTAATACTGTACCGCTTGAACTTAATATTATTTATAGAATCATTGTTAGAACTTTGAGAATCTTCATTATCTTTTTCCTTTATGTTAGTAACATTTATTTCCTTTTGTATCCTAACTTGTGGATTATCCTTTGAATCCTGAGATTGCAAATCAATCGAATTTTCATTATCTTCATTTTCACTACCAAAAATTTTTGCTTCATTATCTTTATCATCGAACATAAATATTCTCTTATTTCCGCTATTATCTGTAATCAATCTTGGTGAGATAGTTTGTACAACCTGATTAGTGTTAGAATTTTCTTCTATCTTGACAGATACACCTCCATTGTTAAGAATTCTTACTTGTTCAGGCTTTCCTTCCGAATTATCCCAGTATTGCAGCTCGCAATCGGGTAATAATTTTATACCAAAATTCTGTAGTTCTTCATCTGATAATTCGATAGGATGAATTCCTTTGATATTCAAATTATCAGTATTGTTTTGTTCTTTTACTTGAGTGATTACATTATTATTTTCTTTTTCTTCATTCGTGTTTTCAACTTTTGCGATAACTTCGGCATTATTATTATTTTCAGGTGGAACGGACTCTTCCTTCAAATCAGTATTAGTTTTTGTTGTAATATCTTTTGAAATTGAAGAAGAATATATTTGGTTATTTCCTATGTCATTTTTACCTAAATTATAAAAAGTCAAAATACCGAGAGTCGCGGCAAAAGCGGCAGCAGCTCCTATTTTATACATAAACGGCACTCCTTTTATTTGTGATAAAATATTACCCCAAAATGGTTTATTATGCCTTTCGGCTTCACTCAGAAGTTGACGCACCTCTTCATGCGAAATGATTGGCTCTTCATTCCGGGCTTTATTAAAATAATCATCGAGATTTGGATTATTTTTCATCGTTATTCACCTTTAATTGTAAGTCATATACAGAATGTTTATATGAATTTCCATTTTTAAAACCTTGAGTAGGAAATTTATTTATCTTTATATCATTAATATTATCTGATTGAACTTTTTTTTCAGAATTATCGTTTTTCTCTGTCAGCATTTGCGTTAGCTTTTCCCTACCCCTCTTCAGTCTTGACTTTACACCGGATAAAGTTCCGCCTTGTATTACTCTTATCTCTTCTAAAGATAATCCAGAAATTTCAAACATAATAACTGCTTCTTTAATTTTTAGCGGAAGTTTTTCCAAAGCTTTGTAAAGAATTTTTATATCAATTTCCATATCAGGAGAAGTAACCTTTGCCGGAATTTGTTCGGCATATTCCGTATCATATTTCCCAAATATTTTTTGCATTCGCATATTCCTTTTAAACCTTCTACTCGCAATTGTAAATACAAAACTTTTGAAAACACTTTTATCTTTTAATTTCTCAAAATTCTGATAAGCCAGTAGAATTGTATCGCTGACCAAATCGGCGGCATTCTCACTGTTTCGAGTCATTGCTCTCACAAATCCCGAAAGATTGCTTCTAATCGGCTCGAGCAGACTTATAAATTCTTCC
Organism: FCB group bacterium; assembly: GCA_049513175.1. Lineage (GTDB taxonomy): Bacteria > Bacteroidota > Ignavibacteria > Kapaibacteriales > UBA2268 > JBEKWK01. The sequence goes on along the minus strand of JBEKWK010000439.1, from coordinate 40 downwards.
TGTTTATCCAAATTCATCATATAATGTTTTTATCAATTGT
>JBEKWK010000438.1:0-3396 GCA_049513175.1 FCB group bacterium | reverse complement strand
AATCTAGATGCCAGGGGTTTACAAGAACGGTTTTCTGAAAAAATCTATGACAGACTATGCGAGACATTTAACCTAATACCCATTGTGGGGCAATCGTGGCGGCGGAGTAAGTGAAGGCACTATAAATGTGTGTCTAGGCAGGTTTTATAATAGAGAGAAAAACACCTGTGCATGGTATTACTATTGCAAAAAGTAAAATAAGAGGTATGGTACTTGGTTGACATGATATTCCACTCACATTTGAAATTGATTTTGAAATGAAATTTTCATACTGAAAAAACAGTTTTACAATGAATAAATAATACGTTCTAAACGTCGATAAATTCGTTCAGGTGAAGAGTTTTAGTATAAAACATAAGAAGTGTTCGAGTATGAGAATTTGAGTTTATAGGAGACGGTTTGATAATAATGATTTAATAAATTATTATAAAAAAAATTCTATTTATTCCTATAATTTTCTAAATATTCATCATAATAATTTTCTAATTCTTTAATTTTATTTAAATATTCATAAAATATTTTATCAAAAATTTTTAAATCATAATTAATAAAATTAATATGGATAAAATTAGAAAGAGTATTAAAATATGAACAATCTTCAATTTCCGTTAAAATAGATATTAGTTCAGAATCTAAAAATTGCATTTTTGATAAAACATTATTTGAAAATCTATTACTTCTATCACGCCAATAATTAAGATATTGAATCCAATTTGCATAAGGGCCATTGTATCCCAATAATAATGGTGCATTAGAAGCGGCTACAATTGATTTAAGTATTAGATTAAGTTCTTCTTCCGTTGGATATTTACTTTTTAAAGTAATGTTAGATGATTTCGATAATTCAAGAACCACTGCATTTGCTTGACCTATTACATGTGCAACATTTATAGATATATAACCATATAAATTATCTTTATCTTTTTGAATTTTTATGTGAACCACTAGAAAATAAAAAATAAAGGCTGAAACATAAGCAAAACAAATATTATAAATTATTTGACCAATCTTAGATGCACCATTAAAAATTTCAGGTATGTTATTTAACCAAAAATCCATTAAAATTATCGTTAAGATTGATATAAAAAATATTAATGTAAGATCTTTTCTAAGAGTTATAAGATTTTTAAATAATTTCATTTGCCAACTAATTAAATAAACTTAATAATTTTCAATTTACAAAAAATTCAAACAGGTTATACATGATATTTAGTAGCTTTAAATAAAATTTAAATATTCTTGTTTTCAAAAGTTTTCCCATTTTACAGCGATAGAGGTTTTAATAGGCATGAGAAAATCTGATAGAAATGATACCATGCAAAAATTGATGTTCCAAGATTTTGAGAAAAAACGAAAATCAATCCCGGACTTTATGTAAAAGAATAATAAATTTTATCGCCAACTCAAGAATATTGTTAATAGAAAATACGTAAATTTGTTTAAAAATTATCTACTATAATGAGGTATGATGTTTCCCAAGAAAGAAGAAATGTAAGAAAAGTGTGGAAATATTATAGAGTTAATAGTCGTTTCTTATATTTTTTGATTTGATTTTATTTTTCTATAATTTACTTTTTTTCCCCCATAAGAGAAATTGAAATAATTTATATAAATGTTTTTGATTTTTTGTCTTAAATAATTCTCAAAAATAAATAACCACAAGCTCTGGTAGTGGCAATGGAATGGTATATGGCAAAAGCCACAGGCTATTATTTGTTTAATTAGAAAATGAAAATAATTATTACTCATTACATATATTATAAAACAAAAACAACATGAAAAAAACAATTATTTTTGCAGTAGCTTTTATTCTTAGCACTTTTTCGCTCTTTGCTGACGGTTGGACTTGGCAGAATCCTTTACCACAAGGGAATCCTCTCCAAAGCGTCATTTTTGTGGATGTCAATAATGGCTGGGCTGTGGGTGATTATGGTACAATATTAAAGACAACTAATGGTGGTACAAATTGGATAAAACAATCATCTGGAACGACTAACGAATTCAGAAGCATCTATTTTGTGAATGCGAGTACTGGCTGGGCTGTGGGCGCAAATGGTACAATAATAACAACTACAAATGCGGGAATAAACTGGGAACAACAAACTTCTGGAACTACTTATTGTCTAAATAGCGTATTTTTCGTAAATGCCAATACTGGCTGGGCTGCAGGAGGCTACTCCACAATACTTAAAACAACCAATGCAGGTGTTAACTGGACTGCTCAATATACAGGAAGTTATATAGCATTTAATAGCATCTATTTTGTAGATGGCAGTACAGGGTGGGTTGTAAAAGATGATGGAACAATACTTAGGACAACTAATTCAGGTGTTAATTGGACTACTCAAACATCTGGAACTTCTAATTCTCTCCTTAGCGTCCATTTTATAAATGTCAATAACGGTTTGGCAGTGGGAAACTATGGAACAATACTTAAAACAACCAATGCAGGTGCTAATTGGACTACTCAAACATCTGGGACGTCTAATGTTTTATGGAGCGTCTATTATTCAGATACCAATACAGGCTGGGTTGTAGGAGGGGGTGGTATAATTCTAAAAACTACAGATGCAGGAACAAGTTGGACACAGCAAACGTCCGGAACTAATACTACTCTATGGAGTGTCAATTTTGTGGATACCAATACCGGTTGGGTTGTGGGGGGCTATGGACCAATACTTAAAACTACAAATGCAGGAGTTAATTGGATTCAACAATCATCTGGAGATCCTTTTATTGGTCTCTATAGCGTCTTTTTCGTGGATGTCAATACCGGTTGGACTGTGGGGGAAGATCATAGCCCAATACTTCTTACAACAGATGGTGGAAATAATTGGACTGGGCAGCAATCAAACGCAGCATGCTTTGCCCTCCATTCCATCTATTTTGTGAATGCAAATATCGGATGGGCTGTGGGGGGAGATGATGGCACAATAATTAATACAATCAATGCAGGTACTAACTGGACTTCTCAATTATCAGGAACCAATTCACTATGGAGCGTATATTTTTTGGACATCAATACAGGCTGGGCTGTGGGAGATGGTGGTACAATACTAAAGACAACAAATGGAGGTACAAACTGGTCTCTACAATCATCTGGAACTTCTAATAATCTCAAATGTATCTATTTTATAGATGCCAATAAAGGTTGGGCTGTGGGAGATGGTGGTACTATATTAAAATATACAGGTAATACACCTGCAAATCTGCCCACACTAACTACAAAACAAATTACTAATATCAGTGTTAATTCTGCAAGTTCTGGAGGTGATATTACAAACGAAGGCGGTGCTTCTGTTACATCCAGAGGTATTTGCTGGAAAACTTCGGCAAATCCAACAACTGATGATAACAAGTTATCCTGTGGCACTGGCTCAGGAACTTTTTCAGGCG
>JBEKWK010000437.1:0-3398 GCA_049513175.1 FCB group bacterium | reverse complement strand
AATTACTAATTACGAATTTAAAATTACTAATTTTGGTAATATATATTTTTATATTTAAACCTTAGTATAGTCATTCTGAACGAAGTGAAGTAACATGTTGAACGAAGTTAATCCAGTTCCTTAATTTAAGATGGATTCTTCGTTGCACTCAGAATGACAAATTTTATTTCAACTTTCTGACTTATAACCTTTACTCTAATTTATACAAAAATTAAATTAAAACTTAAAATTTTACATTTTTAATTATACATTTTACATTATTAGAGCGATTCTTCTTATATTTATTTTTTATAATGAAGAAAATTTTATTGATTTGTATTCCATATGCAAAACCTGAATAAAAATAATCCGAAAGAAAGCATCGAAGAAGATTATAAGAATGTCAGAGCTGTGTTGAGTGGCGATTCTTCATCTTTTCAGCATTTGCAAAAAAAATATAAAAGAATAATCGCATCATTAATCAGGAAAATGGTCAGAAACGAAGATGATGTTGAAGACCTGACACAGGAAACATTTATTAAGGCTTATAATCGCTTGTCTTCTTTCAATTTCAGCTATGCGTTTTCAGGTTGGATTTACAGGATTGCTTCAAATACCTGCATTGATTTTCTCAGGAAAAAAAGATTTACAACAGTTTCATTGAGCCAGCCAATAGGAAATGATGAAGATAATTTATTCTTCGAGATTGAGGACAATTCTACCGTACCTGATTTGGATGTTTTGCACAGGGAAAGAAAGCAGGCACTCGACGATGCAATTAAAAGCCTACCCGAAAATTACAGGGAAATAATAAAACTGCGTCATGAAGAGGATTTGGACTATACGGAAATTGCCGTTAAATTAGATTTACCACTCGGCACAGTCAAAGCACATTTATTTAGGGCAAGAAAGATTCTTTATACATCCCTTGTAAAGAAAAAATATTTATTTGAAGAGAAATGAAATGATTTTAGATTGAAGATTTATTTTTTAGAAATATTTTTAAGATATTAACAGTGAAAAAATTTCGAGTATTTATTTTATTCTGATTATTGAATATTTGAATCTTTATAATTGAAATGAAAATAGTAAAGTTAAATAAACCTTATTTTGGCAATAAACCTTAATAGCCAAATTATCCTCCTCCATACAAACCTTATTACTTTATTTTGGAATTAAGGTTTTCTTATAAAATCTAATAATCCCTTATATTAATTTTACCATATAAATGGAATTCTATTTTCATTTAATCTTTAATAAGGTAATAATGTAAACGGGATATTTAACTACATTGCTACTAAGGTTTATAAAAAAATAAGGTTTTTGGGATTAGAATGTTATTATTATATAAACACTACGTGATATTTATAAGATTATATTCCATATATAATTACAACGATTTTTAAATATTTTTTTAAACGGTTGAAAAAATTATTGAAAAAACTATTGAAAAAATAATTAAAAAACGGTTGAATAAACTATTTAAAATTTGTGTTTTATTTTTGTGGAGATTGTTCTTTGGAAAGCGGTAGTTTGAATTTAATCCTTTGTGCATTTTAAGTCTTATTCTAGGTGTTCTTTGTGTTTGAATTCTTCTAAATTTTTTTTAAAACAAAGCACACAAAGTATTACATAAAGTTCACAAAATAAATCACCATTCAGTCAATTAATTGGTACCCAAAAGGGACTTACATAAGTTCTACATAAAGAATTATAACTGAAAATTTAATGAGTATTTACATTTCAGGAATATAAAAAAAATCTTTTTTTGGCGGTTTTGGCGGTCAGCATAGGATAAGTTCTTTGAAATATAATAATTACCTACGGACTCGGCAAGCGGTTTTTGGCGGGTTTCAAGGGGGTGTTGGAGTGTAAAAAGATTTGAAAGCAAATCTAAAATCTACAATCTAAAATTGTAAATCATTTTGGGCATATTAATTGATAGATTAATTACACTTAGTTTTGTTTATAATATATTTGGGAATTATGGTGGAATTTTTAAAAAAATTAGATAAAAGAAGTTTGTCCTATACGATTATATTAGGAGTATTATTAATTGCAGTATCGCTGATGTTATCTTCTTTCGTTTTCAGGATGATGATGTCGCAACCTGTGGAATCTAAAGTTGTCCTGCAAAATCAAAAAGGAAAAGTCGAAACTACAATTCAGATAAATATTCTGAATGGTTCAGGGATTAATGGAATAGCAAAAAAGCTGAAAGAATATTTTCGTCAAAGAGGTTTCGATGTTGTCGAGATTGGAAATTATTCTAAGTTGGTTGACAAGACTCAAATAATAGACAGGCTCGGGGATAAGGAGTCATCATTAAAGGTAGCTAATGCTTTGGGAGTCGAACAAACCAAAGTGCAAACTGAAATTGATTCGACTTTATTTGTTAGATGCAGTATTATACTTGGTAAGGATTACGGACAATTGAAGATGTTTAAATAATTTAACCTCATTCCCACGCCGGAGCATGGGAATGAGAATTATGATTATTCACAGAATTTTCATTTTCAGAATCAATAATAAAAGACTATTTTTGCATATAGTTAGTATTTAAAAATTTATGGAGAAATATTGTCAAAAATAGGGAAACCGCGTTCATCCAAAGGTCTTGCAGTTTTTTGTGCGAGAATAGCCGAAGGAAAACTTGCCCACGATACCATAATTCTAAATCTCACTAACATTGAAACTTCTCCGTCGGATTTTTTTGTCCTATGCACCTGCGATTCTGATGTGCAGATGAAGGCAGTTGCAAATGACATACTCCGGCAATGCAAAGATACTGGAATTGATAAGCCGGGGATTGAAGGCTTGGATGGCGGTTTCTGGATTCTCCTCGATTTTTTTGATGTGGTAATGCACATAATGATTAAAGATGCCCGGAAATTTTATAAGTTAGAAAAACTTTGGGGAGACGCAAAGTTTCTAAAGCTCAATGAGGAAGGAAAGCCTGTTACTCTCACTCCTGCAGAAATCAAAGCCTTCACCCGAAATTAATAATCTTTATTTCATAATTCTTAATTTTTAATTTGAAAAAAAGTTATGCTTAATAAATATGTCCAACCGCTATTTGCGGATGCTCTTAACAAAATTGGGATTAGTTCTCCAGTTGATTTAATTTTTGAGATTCCCAATAATCCCGAGAATGGTGATTTATCAACCAATATCGCCATGAGGCTTATAAAAGAATTAAAAAAATCACCACAAATAATAGCTAAGGAAATTATCTCGAATATTTCATTTGATAAAGATTATATAGAGTATATAGACCTTGCCGGTCCGGGTTTTATAAATATAAAATTTACAGATTTATTTTTTGCAAAATGTTTAGGCACTATTACTGAGACCGGAGAAAATTTTGGTAAATCGAATATAGGTTCAGGCAAGAAAGTAAATGTAGAATATGTAAGTGT
>JBEKWK010000436.1:0-3402 GCA_049513175.1 FCB group bacterium | reverse complement strand
CAGTTTATTCGTAGATTTGCTTGACTTTGCGGAAAGTATTTTTCCGTCAATGACGCCGAAAACTTTAGTAGATAGTGAACCTGAGATGAGGATGATTCAGTGATTGAGATAACAAACCTGTCAAAATGTTTTACAAAGACTTGTGTTCTGAATAATATCAGCATTGATATTCGGAAGGGGGAACTTACCGCCATTGCGGGACCAAACGGCTCAGGCAAAACTACTCTAATTAAAACAATACTCGGACTTGTAAATATGGATAAGGGGAAAATCCTTGTTAACGGTCAAAATGTCCGAAAAAGTTCAGATTACAGGAACCTGATTGGCTATATGCCCCAGATAGCACGCTATCCCGATAATTTAAGCGTCAGGGAAATTTTCGAGATGGTCAAATTCGTAAGAAATAATAATACATCGGGCATTGAAAAAGAATTGATTGATTCATTCGAGTTGGAGCCGCATTTGAATAAATATATGCGTAATCTTTCCGGAGGTACGAGGCAAAAAGTTGGTGCTGTTCTTGCTTTTATGTTTAATCCTGATATTTATATTTTAGACGAACCGACAGTCGGATTGGACCCGGTCTCCTCGGGCAAATTCAAGCAAATGCTTTTGAATGAGAAGCAGTCGGGGAAAACGATTTTATATATATCGCATATTTTAAGTGAAATTGATGAAATTGCCGATAATATTGTTTTTCTTATTGACGGTCAGATATACTTGAATGAAAACCTGTCCGCATTCAAAGAAAATATGAATGAGAGCAATCTGGAGAAGGCGATTTCGAAGTATATGCAAGAGGAAATTAATTAAAAATTAAGAATTAAAGATTAAGAATTTAAAAATAAAATATAGAAATTATTAACATTAAAAATAGAATTCTAAAAATGAAATCAAAACTTTTGCTATTAATGTTCATTACTATAATTTTCTTTTCCGCTTGCAAGGAAAAATGGGAGTATGAATTTATAAGGGAATTCATGACAAATCCTGACAAAATACTTGATTATACAAGGAAAAATGAAATTATTCTGAATAAAACATTAAAGGATAAATTGAACAAGAAATTAACCGACGAATCTTTTGTAGCCTATATCAAGGAATTTAATAGGCAGGGATTTGAGCCAACTATTGATAAAATTGAATTATTTTACAAAAAAACAGATACAATTTATAATGAAGAAACGCATAGAATCACAGTTTCTAATAAAAGCAAAACAGAATGTATAAACTTTTATTTTAGTAATTCATCCGATGCTCACAAAATAAGCGGAATATTTTTCAGCAATATCTCAATAGACCCTCAGGGAATAGACTCCCGTACAGGATGTGTTGAGGAATTATATTAACTGATAGATTATTTTATATGAATATCACAGCGAAAATAATAAAATTTGAATTGAGAGACGTCTTCAGAAGCCGATGGGTGATTATCTATGGCTTTCTCCTTTTAGTTATAACAGAACTACTTTTCCGTTTCAGCGGAGACAGCTCTAAAACTGTTATCAGTACATTGAATATTATTTTGCTGTTGAATCCTCTTGTGAGTTTGATTTTTGGTACTGCATACATGTATAATTCACGTGAATTTATCGAATTGCTACTTTCACAGCCTATCAAGCGTAGGGAGCTGTTTTGGGGACTTTATCTCGGTTTGACTATTCCATTGGTTTTGGTATTTCTAATAGGAACCGGGCTTCCGTTGACAATACATAATCCCGAAAACTTCGCTATGCTTTTTACGATGCTTGCCTCCGGCGGCTTGCTTACAATGATGTTCACGGGAACGGCAATTTGCATTGCATCATATTTTGAAGATAAAGCGATGGGCTTGGGTGCGGCAATACTGCTCTGGTTCTTCTTTGCATTCATTTATGACGGCTTAATATTAATCTTTACCATCACATTCCAGGATTTCCCGCTTGAAACTCCTCTAATCGCAATCAGCTTCATAAATCCGATAGACCTTGCAAGGATACTCGTAATGCTGAAGCTCGATACAGCCGCACTTATGGGATATACAGGGGCTGTATTCCAAAAGTTCTTCGGGCAGACTACAGGTATAATCTTATCTTTTTCGATGCTTATCATTTGGATAATTATACCTACCGCTCTGGGTTATAATATTTTCAGGAAGAAGAATTTTTAGAAGTCTGAACTATTATTTTTATTATTGATTTTTATTGAGCTATTTCAATTTGTTGGTAAGAAAAATCGAAAACATTTACCATATTTTTTGCATGTTCTAAAGTCATACTAACTAAATTACCTTGTTTATCGAGTTCAACAAGTATATTTTCAGTCAAATCTTTAGTTTCTGTAATTTCGTTACTATTGAAATTAATCAATAATGTATCTGTATCTTTAAAATATTTTATTTGCATAATTAATACTTCTTAAAGTATTTGTAAATTTCATAAATCAAATTTAATCATTTTACTCGACGCATTTTGTAATATAAATTTTATTCTTTTTTATCATCATGCTAATCTAATAAATCACAAAAATCATAGTTCAGAAATTTCCACTTTACATCTTCATAAGCTTATATACTTTTCCTCCTGCTTTCAAAAAGTAAACACCCGGCGAAAGCTCTCTTATGTCAATTCTTCCCTGATTTTCGGGTTCAATTAATTTTATTCCTTCAAGAGAGAAAATTTCTACTTTTCCTGAGAAATTATTTATAAAAATAAAATCATTTGCCGGATTGGGATAAATATTAATATCACTTGTTAAATCTGTAGTTTGGTATTGCACTTCGGTAGGCTGATTTATAACATAATCATAGCATTGCCTGAAATCATCAATTATAGCTTGTGAATTGAAGTATGCGTTGTCAACATGCTGAACACCGGGTTTGATGATTAGTAATAAATTGGCACCTTTGTTTTGGATGCTGAGCATCAGGGCGTTAACAGCAGTATAATTAAAATCGAGAGTACCGAGAATTGTTGCCATACGCAATTTATTAATATTATCCCACATTTCCTGGGTTAATGAGCCGATTGCAGGTGCAAGACCAATAATTCCCCTGAAAAGTGCAGGATTCAGCAACCCCAATTGATATGCAAACTGTCCTCCCCAGGAAAATCCCATTGATATAATTTTATTTGTGTCAATATTATATTTTGCCCGTGTTTGATTATAAGCGACATCTGCAAGGTTAGAAAAATAATCGCTTGAATGATTATTTACGTTATTTGCATCGGGGCAAACCAAAATAGCTCCTATTGCATCAGCCAGCCAGATTTTAACTGCATTCCGCATATCATCACCAGTATCTCCTGCACCGTGCCATGCAAGCAGGAAGGGATAAGACTTAGTGGAATCATAGTCTGAAGGTACACTGTAATAGATACTGCTTGTAACATCTCTGTCTGTGTAAGTAACAGTAAATAATCC
>JBEKWK010000435.1:0-3416 GCA_049513175.1 FCB group bacterium | reverse complement strand
CCTATATGGGTTTTCGAGTTTTTTTATGGAATTAATATTGATTTTAATTACCCCGCTAATATTCGATATACCATTCTGACTAAACACCCACCTATAAGGATAAATAAAAGTAAAATCGGAATCAAGATAATCACCTGTAGGCGGCGCATAATTGTGTTTTTCAATTGATGTTAGTCCCGAACCGGTTAAAGAAGAAATTGAAAGATTAATGCCTGTTGTAAAATTGTTATCATTAAAATTATAATCTCCTGGGCTGCTAATGGCAATAGAAACGGCATTCATTCTTGTAACCAATTTATATGCTTTATATATAAGATTTGGTGCAGAAATAGTTAATTCAAAAGCTTTAGAATTATCCGGTCTAACCTCAGTAATTTGCTTACTACCCCAGTTAATCAGTGTATTGCCGTTAGGCAGCCTAAAAACACTACCCTGGTCGGATTGAAAAATAGGTGGAGAATTTCCATAATCCCAGATTTTTGTTGCGGTCTTATTAATCTGGTCTATTTGGTATTCAACCGCCCTCGAAAATTGAGTATTTCTCATACCCCCGTTATCATACATTAATAAATTGCCGTTTGGAAGAATAGCAATTGAATGTTGATGTGAAAAACCGATAAAACCATTAATGTTATCATTTTTAAAAGTAAATTGATTGTTTTTACACATCGAACCTCCCATTCGCCACATTATTTGACCCGTAGTTTTATTTATTTTTGTAATTTCATCGAGATTTTTAAAAGATATTAAAATATTGCTATCTTTATCTTCTGCAAAAGAATTTACATGTGTAAAATCTATGGACAATTGAGTTAAATCAATATCGGGTGTAACATCAGTAATTTTAAGATGGTCATAAGCTTTCCATTCCCAGTAGATTCGCCCTGAAGTATCTATTTCTACTAAATTATTAGTTAATATTTTAGCATGCTTTTGACCATTGGGAACTATTGAACTCAAATCAATATCTAATATTGTATCACATAATATAAGATAATGACCATTAGTTAAAATTTCAACTGCATGAAAGTCAATTACATAATTTGATGGAACTGGAATACTACCTATTAGCTGCCTATCTTGATTGAACAAATAATACTTAGTAATACCATAACTAATCCAATTTCCATCCCGTAATAGAAAATTATAAATTGACGGTTGCGGGTTAATTGAATCGAGAAATTGTTTATTACCATAATTATCAACTAAAAAGAAATAAGAAGGTGGAGAAAAATCAAACCTGAAATAACCCGGTGCAGGGTTATCTAATGTGGTAATTGACCAATCGGTGCCAGATGCTTTGAGACAGACATTTATCAGTAATAATAATATTATTATCTGTAATATAATGATGAATCTTTTATTTATATATGTCATTTTTCTTATTTTTAATTTTTAATAAACTTTATCATTTCATTTCCTATTTTTAGAAAATAAAAGCCGGGACATAAGTTTGAAATTTCAATATTGTCATATTTTATTATCCCTTCAGAAATAGTTTCACCCATTAAACTAATGATAGAATAATTATATCCTTTATATCTATTGTCGCTGAATTTTATTTTATCCGAAACAGGATTAGGATAAAAAATAATAATTTGATTATTAATTTCATTGATATTTTTAACTGAAGTTATCCTTTTCGAGCCGATAGTAAATTCGCCGAAACCTGTGAAATTTGCAGTTATTTCACCAAGGGTGGAATCATAGGTTGTGTTTAATTCTTTAAATATTCCGATTGATTCTATATCCCTTTTATAAATTGCCATATTTCTTGGGTCTTCAGTATTCTTTATTGAATTTAACTTGAATATAATTTTTCCATTGATGTTGGTAATACCATACTGACTATATACCCATCTGTACGGATATATGTATGAAAAATCGGAATCCCGGTATTCACCTGTAGCCGGGGGATAATTATGCTTTTCGATTGAAGTCAAACCAGAACCTGTCACAGATGATACAGATATAGTAACACCCGTATTATAAACACTATCATTGAAATCATAATCACCGATACCGTTTATAATTTTAGAAATCGCATTCATTCTTGTGATTTGCCTGTATACCCTGTAAATTGTAGGGGCTGAATTGTAAACAAGTTCAAATGCAACCGAATTATCCGGTTTGACTTCGTCAAGTTTTATGTCAGTCCAGTTGACCAGTGTGTTTCCATTAGGCAATCTTCTCGCATCACACATATTATCCCGAAAAGTGAGTGCCGAATCCTTATATTCCCAAACCTTGGTAGCAGTTTTTTTAATCTCATCAATTTGGTATTCAACTGCTCTTGAATATGGCGGAATCTTTAAATTTCCGTTATCAAACATTAAAATATTTCCATTTGGAAGCAATGAAATTGAATGTTGATGTGAAAAGCCGACAAATCCATGATTGTCATTATTGGAATCATTTATAAAAGTAAATTCATTGTTTTTACACATTGAGCCGCCAAAACGCCAGATGATTTGCCCGGTAGAATCCTTTTTAATTTTCATTATTTCATCTAAATGCCTGAATGAAATTATTATATTCCCATCCTTATCTTCAGTCAAAGAATTAGCGTGTGTAAAATCAATAGCATTTTGAGTCAGGTTAATGTCCGGAGTGGCATCAGTAATTTGTAGGTGGTCAAATGCTTTCCATGTCCAGTAAATTTTCCCGGTTCTATCTGTTTCCACCAACACATTACTTATTATTTGTGCATTATCTTGTCCGCCATGAACAATTTTACTAAGGTCTGCATTAATGTACTCATAGCACAAGAGGAGGTAATGTCCATTTGATAAAGAGATTATATCATGATAATCAACCGGAAAGTCTGCCGGATAAGAAATGCTGTCTATCAGCTCCAATTTTTGATTGAACAAATAATAATAACTTACATTTATTTTTAGTGAATAACCAACCCATATACCATTTTCCAGATATTTAAAATCAGATATCATAAAGGAATTGTTATTAACGGTATCAGGATATTGTTCGTTACCATAATTATCTACCACGAAGAAACCGGGAGAATCTACCATTTCAAATATTATATAACCCGGTGCGGGATTGTCTAATGCAGTAACTGTCCACCCGGGTTCAGATGCCCGGAGAGAGAATTGTATAAATAAAAAAAAATAGGTTAATATTAGAAATTTAATTATTTTCACAAAATCACATATAAAATTTAAGCTCATTTTTTAATAAATTTTATAACTTCGTTTCCCATTTTCAAATAATATAATCCCTGGTATAAGTTAGTCACAAATATATTATCGTATTTAATCATTCCTTCATCAGCTATTTTGCCATCTGCATCGAAAATAATATATTTTTCTCCTGCGAATCTGATATCATTTAATATAATTTTATCCGATACAGGATTAGGATAAAAATTAATGTATCCAAATTGATTTTCATTCTTA
>JBEKWK010000434.1:0-6203 GCA_049513175.1 FCB group bacterium | reverse complement strand
ATACAATTGTAAAATAAATTAAAACAGAAATAATAATTATAGCATACTTTCTATTCATTCTCCATAAAATAAAAATACCGAAAATAAATAATATATTAAGTATGAAAACGGGTATAGTTCTGACAAGTAAAAATTTAACATCCGAATTATTAAAATAATTTTTCGGGATTGACCAATACTGGATAAGCCTTTCTGTACAGCTTTTCAAGTAATCACCCGGATGTTCCTGAACGAATTTTACAACAAATTGTTTAAATTCTTTTTGCATAACTACATCATTCATCTTTGCATCGAGGGAATCAATGCGGCGTGATTGTGTTAACATATCCTTATCATTTGCAATCAAGGGATATTCTTCCGTTTTTATTCCTACATAAATATTCGACCAGATTGCCGATTTTGTTGGTATAAATCTGCCGAAGCTGTTATAATTCCTGATTACCCAGGGAGTCATAACTATACAAATTAAAAATAAAATTATAATAGATTTTGTATAATTTTTTTTAATTACCAAAGTGATTAAAAAGACAAGTATTAACGGAGCAATAATCGGTTGAGTCAGGATTAAAATCCCGGATAAAATCCCTGTAATAATAACATCAGTCATCTTTTCATTCTTGAAAGTTCGCAATCCGAATATGCACCATAAAACAGATAATGGTACAAACAAATTTGTAACTTCAATTATTGAAGGATAGTAAAAGTAAGATGGATACAACAAAAATAAATACCCTGCTATAAAACCGAGCTTTTCCTGTTTTTCTTCTTTGGATAAAAGATAAAATAGAAATGGAATACATGACATCAATAGGTGTTGAAAAAGGATTAAATATAGTTTACCGCTTACTCCGAAAATTAGAACAAAAAATGCAACTAATAAAGGATACATTGGCACTTTCATTGCCGTAGGACCTATATCCTGATTATTGACGAAACCGATTCCTTTAACTATATTTTCTGCGATTCTATAATCTTCAACGAAATGAATATCATGTGTGAAAAATAACACAAACAATAATCTGAGGAACAGGAAAATAATAGAAGTTATAAGAAGATATCTTAATGTAAACAACCGTTCTACAAAAGATTTATCTTGCATAATTGCTTTACTCTGTTTCTAATTTTAGTGCCTGATAACAGCGAATTTTCCTACGGAAGAAGCACCAATAGAACTCGAAGATGCAACTATAAGATAAATGCCGCTCGAGACTAATTCCCCGTTATCTTTTCTTCCATCCCATGATGCTTTCCTGCCTGTAACGGTAATATCTCTTATAAGCGTTCCGTCTATGGATAAAATTCTGAATTCAGTATCCTGGGCAAGTCCGTCTATGATTAATTCCGAATTTTTCAAGGGGTTATAAGGTTGAGGGTGACAAGTGATATTATATGATTGGAGCGGTTTCACCGCAAGACTGGTAGCAGAAAATAAACCTGACCTTGTGCCGAAATAAACTGTTCCCGTATTAGGGTCAGTTGCTAAAGCATCAACTTCATTTGTTAATAAAGGGCTGTTGTTTGTATTGATAATTGTCAGAACCTGGTCGCCGTCAGGATTTAAAATATAGACTCCGTCATTTGTGGCAATCCATTTATTGTTAAGTGCATCCACCATAATATCATTTACATATTCTGAGGGTAGTAATGTGATTGTTCTGAATATTGCATTACTGCCGTTTCCCTGGATTACCGATGAAGGATTTAGCAATACGGATAAACCGGTTGTCGTACCAACCCATAACATTCCAAAGTTGTCAACTGCGAGAGCTGTCTGAGTATTATCCGGTATGGCAGAGTTAGATACAGTGAATAAACCCCATCTGTCATCAGAAACATCATCCAAAGTACCGTTATCATTAATATAATATAATCCAGCAGGAGGAGTCTCACTCGAGCCAAGCCATTTTGTCCCGTAATTATCTATTGCTAAAGGAAGAAAACCACGTGTAGTTGGTGAGACATTATTGATGAATGAATGGAAAACTCCTTTTTTGTCGAGTGCAACAAGAGCAGGACCGGGACTTGTTTCTCCGTAATTTACAATCCATAATAAACCGTCAGAATCCTCACGGCATCCGCCGGCTATTACAAAACCCGGATGGTCCCTTACACCTTGTAAAGGGGTATTTGTAGTGTCATAATTTTGAAATTTATAACCGTCAGTTGTCTTATCAATTATGGTAAACCCTGTACCCCAATTACTGGCAATAGCTCTGCCGTCACTTGTTGCGAAAATCATGAAATATGCATCTGATTTTAATGCGGTATCTGATGCTTCGTTAAAATTTGTCCATGTATTGCTTTCAAGCCTCATAATACCTTGCCCGCTTGTATTTGTAGCAGACCATAGAACTCCGTTAGGGTCAACAGATAAATTTAAAAATAGATTTGAATATGGAGTATTTGGAGTAAAGATTGTAAGAGATTTATTTTCAATCGTTCCAATGCCTTTATCATAACAAACAACCATCATGTTATTATTTATAGCAATGCTATTAATTGAAGATGGATGAGTTACATTAATAGTAGGTCCGCCGACTTCTTTTATAGTAAACTCATTACAAAAGTAAAGAGTAGTACTATCAGAAGTAAAATTTTTAATTTTGGAATATGAAGGAACGCTGTCAATCACAGTAAAGGTACCACTGTTAAATTTATAAATATTATGATAAGATGCCGCATACAGATTGCCCTGAAAATAAGTAACAGCAACTATCGGCGGGTCATATAATCCTTCAGTTTCAGAATAATTCTGCCAAACCTGTGGTACGGAAATTGAATTATTTAATGATGTTTTCGCAATCCCTTTGTCAGTCGCTAACCATATATCCGAATTTACGGTTATAATTTGATTTACATTTGTATTTGGAGGGAAGTCACCTAATTTGTTGACCGATTCTACAAAAACATTTTGTTTCTGGTTGAACACAGCCAGACCAAATCCACCCCCAATATAAGCAAGAGTGTCACCGAAGAATATATCATTTATTTTTGGATAAGAGAACTTTTGCGAAACTATATCGGTAATATGTGTCCATTTATTATCTTCGGTAACAATATCAAGATTACCTTCATCCGTACCAATATATATTATTTTCTTTGCAGGATTGCATTTAACCACAGAAATATTCAGGCTGAGTAAGCCGTTATTATTCCTGTATTCATGATAATCACCCGTTGATTTGTTGTATGTGAAAACACCGCCTGATGTGCCAGCCCAAATAACGCCTTTAGAATCGAAGGAAACATTAAGTACTTTAAGCATTGATGAATAGACCTGCCAATTTTCCAGCTTAAAGTCAGCGTGTAATTAATGTAAAGAAAATCGGCAATGTTCAATTCATAATATCTTTAAAGTAGATTTTATTTGTGCATGATAATCCATGAGGGCTTGCACATTATAGAACTTAGATTATAGATAGAATTTGTTATTTATTTAATTCATCGAAAAGTGAAATCATCTCAATAGCCGACATTGCCGCATCGAAGCCTCTGTTTCCGCCTTTACTGCCTGCTCTTTCTATTGCCTGCTCGATTGTATCCGTAGTAAGTACTCCGTAAATACAAGGAACGTTAGTCAACAGGTTTACGTTTGCAATACCTTTTGAAACTTCTGATGCGATATAATCGAAATGTGGTGTAGCTCCTCTGATTACTGCACCCAATACTATAACGGCATCAAATTTTTTGGATTGTGCAAGATTTTGGGTAACAAGAGGCAGTTCAAATGCGCCGGGGCAATAAACTATAGTTATCTTTTTGTCATCGGCATCGTGTCGGTGAAGTGCATCGAGAGCACCATCCAACATCTTATTAACAATAAACTGGTTCCACCTGGATACTACTATTGCAAAAGCTTTTCCTTTTGCACTATAAGAACCTTCAATTATATTTGCCATTTTCTCACCTGAAATAATGTTAAATTATTTTTTTGTTTATTCATAATCAATTCGACGTATTAATTATAAATAATATTACAAAATTAACAGAATCCGACACTTAAATAAATTTATTTTATAAGGAAAAAATATTCATTTTATTTTGGCGGTATAGGATTTACTTTTTTTGTAGTATCCGGCTTTGATGATTTCATAAAATCTTCAAAGGGGTTTTTGAATTTAAGTTCAGGTGTCACCATATCTTTAGCTTTATCCGGGTCTGTGGTATTTTGAAGTGTGTTCTTAATATTCTCACCTGAATTTTTAAAAGGGTCTGTTATTGTATTAAGCATGGAACCCGGATTTTGTAATATTTTGAGCGGGTCAGGCTTTTGATTGTCTGCCGGTTTCGTAGTGCTTGACTGTTGCGAATACACACCCTTTTTAATTGAATCTACATTCGAAACATATTTAATTAATTTTTTAGGTTTTAAAGAGTCCGGAATTGCCCTGCCGCTTTTTATATCATCAGCATAATCTATCATCGGACGAATTTCACGTGCATAATCCGATTGAGGGTATTTCTGAAGCAATAGCGTATAATAAAATAATGTACTATCTGTATTCTTTATATTTTTTTCAAAAGTCCATCCAATAGAATAAAGAGATTTCGGAGCTAAGATTGAAGTGGGATAAACCTGGTAAATTTTAAAAAATTGGGAAATGGCAAAAGCATATTCTCCGTTTTTCCGGAGGCTTGAACCTGATTTATACAGCTCTGCTACGGTATCAATAACGAATTCATCTGTGTATCCCAGCCTTTTCTGAGCATCTCTTCCGTAACTCGTCAGGGGATAATTGTTGGCAACCAAATCAAACATTGAATCGGCAAGTGCAGGCTCCTTTGGCTCAATGAACCTTGCGAAAGCATAAAAATAACGGGCGGTTTCCTTATCATTTTTCGGTGCAACTTCATAGGATATTTTGTAATAAATCCTCGCCGAATCATTGTTCCCGAATTGTTCATGCACTCTTCCCAATTCGAAAAGATTGAGGGCAAGTTTTGCATTTGTAGAATCGTTCAGTTCTTCATTTTTTGCTCTTCGTTGAAGTAAAGGTATTGATATATTCCGCCTGCTTTCCCAGGTATTAATTAACTTGAACAGATTTGCAGAAGTATTCATTACCGGTGTACGCTGAAGCCTGCTTCTCGCAAAATAAGCCCTTGCGTCAACATATTTATTCTGCTTGAAAAGCTCCATACCTTTTTCAAAATACACAACAGCTATTGCTTCGTTATTAATATATACCGAATCTGCGAATTTTTCCGATTTCTTAAATAATGAATCCTGCTTTTGCAATCTCATCATATCCAATTTTACGGCATAGACATTTGCACGCCATTCCTTGAATTTTTCATCTTTGTCAAGACTATTGATAATTTTTTCCGCATCATTAAATTTTCCAAGTCTCGCTAAACAGGAAGCCTGGTAAAGATAAGCCTCAAATACTCCAAGATAATCGGGGTCATATTCCTGTACCTTTGCGAACATTCTTTCTGCTATTTTAAATTTGTTCATCCTGTAATAAAGTGCCGCAAGGTCTATCTGCCATTTTGCTTTGACGCTGTAGTCATCGCATTGGGCTATTGCCTGAAGATAAGGTCTCAATGCTCCGTCGAGGTCGTTTTGGAATAGAGCAAGTTCCGCCTCGATTCTGAATGCTTCGGATAAAATATCATAACGTTTTTTCTGCCATGCAATATCCACACACCTCGATAAAAGTACAGACCCAAGATGAAATTTTCTTTGTATGATGTAAGTTTTTGCCATCAGCAAATGTGCATCGGGAGACAAGTCCCCATCGGGAAACCTGTCAATCAATTCGCTGGTTTTAATTTGCGAATTTATCCAATCCCTCCTGTAAAAAAATGCTTTTGCCATTAAATACAAAGAGCCTTCTATATAATTGCTCTTGGGGTGGCGGGCAAGTATTTTTGAGCCTTTAATTATTATGGAATCCAATTTAACTTTGTCGGGCTGCAGCTTTTGGTCGTCAATTACAAATTCCTCCATAAATGGCGGTGGTCCTGTTTTAGGAATTGCCGGAATAAAATTCGTTGATTGGGGTACGAACAAACGTGGCTTTATACGCTTGTTTTCATCGGCATATTCAAAATCATCTTCCGTTTCACCCATCAAACGCGATTCATTATAATAGGTGTTAAAATAAGTCGTAAAATTATCATAATGCTTGCATCCGCCGATTATAACTATAAACGCAAGCGATAATGCCATTACAAAAAACCTATTTTTTAAACTATGC
>JBEKWK010000433.1:0-3426 GCA_049513175.1 FCB group bacterium | reverse complement strand
TGAGAATATATTAAATTCAGTCTTGAAAAACGATGATGTAGAAGATAACGATAAACGGATTTTGTCTTATATTGCATTCAATAAGGAAGAACATAGCGAGCTTTGGGATAAATTCAGTGATAATCCTTTTAAAAGCGATACAAAAAAAATTATCGGTGATACGATTTATAGGTTAGAATTAATGAATATAGACAGGCAAAAGTCAGAATTGCAAACACAAACAAAAGACAGTGTTGCGGATGTGGATTCAATGAATATTTTAAAAAAAATAATTGAACTTGATAAAAGAAAAACCGAATTGAAAATTAAATATGAACAGTAATAACAGTGGTAGCATAATAGTATATGTCGAAGTATAAATCAAAAATACAAAGTCCTTCTTTTTATACACAAATTAAAGCTATAATACTGTCAAAATCATTTATAGCAGCAATTATTCTCGCTATAGCTCTTTGGGGATATACCGCTTTAAACAGTGAATATAAGACAATGGTTGATTTACCTTTAATGGTAAAACTGCCGCTAAACAGGGCAATAGAAAATCCTCTTCCTTCAAAAATATCAGTCAAAGTTAAAGGTGCGGGATGGGATATTTTTTATTTGATATTTTTTAATACATATGCAAAATGCCAGGTAGATTTATCAGGAAAAAATTTTAGAGATTCCATTTATTTAATTAGCAGGAATGAAATACTTCAAAGTTTTCAATCTATGCTGAACGTAGAGCCATTAGAGGTTTTTCCGGAATCATTACCCTTAAAAACAGGTTATTCCGGGGAACATTCTTTTCCTGTTTATTCCAATATTAAGGTCATACCTCGTAATGATTTTGTTGTTGTGAATGATGCTAAAATAGAACCTGAATATATTATTGCAATCGGTAATGACCGGGTTTTAAAAAACATATCCAAATGGGGAACAAAACCTGCATCAATTAATGATGTTTACAAGCCTTTTTCTATTACAATTCCCTTAAATGATACGCTTGGCGACATTGTCAAACTTTCTCAAAAAACTGTAAATGTTGCTTATGACATTCAACAGATGGCAGAACTTAAAATTTATAATGTTGAAATAAAAGTCAAGGGTGGTGGTTCTATTCCTCGAAATAATTTTTTATTACCGGGGCATGTTAATATAACTGTGAGAGGAGGAATTGACCAGATTGCAAAATTTAACCTTGACGCAATTTCAGCTTATATAGATTATTCAGATATTATTACCGACTCGACCGGTATAATCCTGATAAAAACAAAAGTCGTAGATAACAGTGCAAAAATTATTAAGGTCGAACCACCATTTATCTTCCACCAAATCAGGTCAAATAATTTAAAATTAATCAACTCCTGATTATCTTTAATAAGTAATGTTAAATGTATTTATCTAATTATATTATATGTAAATAAATTAACTTATTATTTTCTAATTTTTAAAGAATTCTTGATTTACCGTTTCCTTCATTTATATTTACCCTTACCGTTTATTAATTACTATAAGTTACTATAGTTTGGGAGGCAGTGTGATTTGCCATTACCTCATTATATCAAATTATTTTCTTAAATTTGTATTTTATATTATTTTATAATAAAGGTTGATTATTGCTTTCTAAATCGGAAAATATTTTACCTGAAATAAATAAAATTGTATCTAATAACGGATACTATTCTGACACTTCTATATTGTCTCCAAATGAAGAAGTCTTATTAAAAAGGTTAAATCCAATTATTAGTCTAATTATTCCTGTTCTGCAGGAGGAGAAAATTCTGGCAAAAACTTTATCAGTATATACACCTGAAATAAGAGAAAAATTTAACCTCGAGATAATAGTTAGCGATGGCGGCAGTACTGATAGAACTGTGGAAATTGCTAAAAAATATGCCGATTACGTTGTTTTACACTCCGAGACGAGGAAGCAGACAATAGCTGAAGGACGTAACAAAGGTGCTGAGGTTTCAAAAGGAGATATTTTAATATTTATAAATGGTGACACGATTCCTGCCAAACCTGAAAATTTCTTTCAAAATATAGTTGATTGGATTTCCGGTAAAACTGATTTAACAAAAAGCGATGCATTGGCATGTCCTTGCTCGGTAGAAAAAGAAGAAATTATTTTTAAAGATAGAATATTTTATGCATGCCATAACTTTTATGTAAGATTATTAAATTTTATAGGTCTTGGAATGGGACGCGGAGAATGTCAAATTGTTAAAAAAGATATATTTAAAAAAGTCGGTGGATATAACCCGGATATAGCCGCAGGAGAGGATTTTGACCTCTACAGGCGGATTGCGAAATGTGGTAAGATAAGTTATGCAAAAAATCTTAAGGTGTTTGAATCACCCAGAAGATTTAGGAAATACGGCTACTTGAGGATAATTTATTCCTGGACAATAAATTCAATTTCGGTTTGGTTTCGTGGACGTTCCGTTTCAAAAGTATGGGAAGCGGTTAGATAGTTAGGAGTTAGGAATTAGGAATTAGGAGTTGTTTTTAGTTTGAGATATGGCGATAGAATATGCTCAATAATTACTAATCACTAACAAAACGATAACTGAAAACAGAAAACTGATAACTTTTAAAAAAATTCATTATTATATATATGAAAACAACTATTGGTGTATGTATAGGTGCTTCTACTGTATCGTTTGTAAGATTGCATGAAAATGCCTGCAACGATATTGTTATAGATGATGTCTTGTCATTAACTCACAATGGTAATCCCAAAACTATCTTCTTTGAAAATCTCAAGAAATTCAATCCAAATAAAGAACCGGTAGTAGTTACAGGGAGGAAATTCAGAAATCTCGTTAATTTAACGGAAATATCCGAACCTGAAGCAATTGAATATTCATTAGATTTTATAAAAAGAAATAATGAAAAATATACTGCGGTTGCAAGTCTCGGTGGCGAGACCTTTATGGTTTATACTCTTGATGATGATAGCAAAATATCAAATATTATTACAAAAAACCAATGTGCATCAGGTACGGGAGAATTTTTTCTTCAGCAGATTAAAAGAATGGATATTGGACTTGAGAAAGTTATCAATATTGCTAAGGATGCACAACCATATAAAGTAACCGGCAGATGTTCCGTATTTTGTAAATCGGATTGTACACATGCTTTGAACAAAGGGACTCCGGTTGCAGAAGTATCCGCAGGTTTGGCTGATATGATGGCTGACAAAGTAATAGAATTACTGAAAAAAACTAAAGACGGCAAAATATTAGTAATTGGTGGTGTTACTAAAAATAGTGCGGTAATGCACTTCCTTGGTGAAAAGATAAAATTGATGGAAGTCCCGAAAGAAGCTACTTATTTTGAAGCACTGGGCGCCGCTCTTTATGGTTTCAAAAATAATGTAAAAGCTTTGGAATCCTTTGATGATATTTTAATTCACAGGGAAAGTTCTTTTGTATTTCATAA
>JBEKWK010000432.1:0-3446 GCA_049513175.1 FCB group bacterium | reverse complement strand
AAGGAAGGAAAATTAATATTAATAAACAGTGAATTCCTAAGACTTTTTGGATATAAAGATTATACTGAACTTATTGGAAAGAACTTCAAAGAAGTTGTAGCACCAAACGAAAGAGACTGTTACATTGATTATTTAAATAATGATTTGAATAGATTAAAATTTCCTGTATTATTCGAATCCCAAGGGATTAAAAAAGATGGAACCTTGTTCGATATAAGTTCCTATACTACTAATTTTCAAATTGAGAATGAATCCTATTGTATTATTTATATTGCCGATATTACGAATCGTAATATAGAAAA
This sequence comes from FCB group bacterium, assembly GCA_049513175.1. Lineage (GTDB taxonomy): Bacteria > Bacteroidota > Ignavibacteria > Kapaibacteriales > UBA2268 > JBEKWK01. Next base: position 3,144 of record JBEKWK010000432.1, on the reverse strand, counting down.
ACAGGATATATTAAAAAGTGAGATGAGGCTTGAAGTCCTTCTTAGTATTGCTCAGTTTGACCCCAAATCGAAGGAGGAATTTCTCGATTATGCTCTGCATGAAGCATTAATACTAACTTCCAGTAAATTCGGACATATTTACTTCTATGATGAAAACAAAGAAGAATTTTCATTACATTCATGGTCGGATAAGGTTATGGAAGAATGTAACATAGTTTACCCCAAAACTACTTGCAAACTGAAAGATACCGGATTATGGGGTGAGCCTGTCAGACAACGTGCACCTGTTATTATAAATGAATACCGGAAACCACATCACTTGAAAAGAGGTTATCCGGAAGGACATGCTATAATAGAAAGATTCCTTTCGGTACCGGTAATTTATAATGACAGAATTCAAGCTGTAATAGGGGTCGCTAACAAAGATGAAGCTTATGATGATTCCGACGCAAGACAGCTTACGCTGCTTATGGATTCTGTCTGGAAATATATACAGATTAAAGATACCGAAATAGCTATGTTTGAATATGAAAAACGGTATCATACTTTATTTGACAATATGACTGAAGGTTTCGCTTTATGCAGGATGATTTTTGATGACAAAGGTTTTCCGGATGATTTTGAATATATAGAAGTAAATAAATCATTTGAAAAAATCACAAAACTTAAAAATGTTGTTGGGAAAAAAGTTACCGATGTAATTCCGGATATAAAAAAATTAAATCCCGAATTACTCGAAATCTTTAATCGTGTCTCAATGACAGGCATTCCTGAAAAGTTCGAGATTGAATTAAAGCCTTTATCAATGTGGTTATCTTTTTCTGCTTACAGTTCAAATAAAGAATATTTCGTTACTGTTTTTGATAATATTACAGATAGAAAGTTAGCCGAAGAAAGAATAATTCATTTGAATGAAAACCTAGAACATGAGGTAATGAATAGAACGGCAGAACTATCGGATGCCTTTATGAAACTAAAAGACGCTAATGAAGAGTTGCAAGTGCTTAATGAGAATATTGCTAAAGAATCTACTAAATTAGTTATGCTAAATGAAAAGCTTGCTGTCTCAGAACAAAAATTAATTTTATCTAACCAGACTAAAGATAAATTCTTTTCCATTATTGCTCACGACTTGATAAATCCTTTCCAGGGACTATTATTATCTACCGAGTTATTGACTAGATATGTCAATATGAATGACTTTGAAAAGATGAAGGGTAAGGCATTACAAATTCATGAAATCTCAAAACATATAACAGAATTGCTTGAGAATTTATTAACATGGTCCAGAGCCCAAAAAGACAGTCTGGAATTCAATCCGGAAATTACTGAGATTTCTTCAATGGTTGATAATTGCATTGAAATTTTCCAGGAAAATATTCTGCAAAAAAATATAAATGTAATCCACAGGAAAGACCCATTGCTCACAGCTTTATTAGATAAAAACCTAATAAAAACGGTAATCAGAAACCTGATTTCAAATGCTATTAAATTTTCAGAAAATGGTAGTGAAATCATTATAACATATTTTGAAGTAGGAAAATTCATTGTATTATCTGTACGTGATTATGGCATTGGTATTAGCTCTGAAGACATACAAAAACTTTTCAAAATTGAAACTTCGAACAGGTCTATCGGTAAATCAAAAGAAAAAGGAACTGGATTAGGATTAATTCTTTGTAAAGAATTTGTAGAACTACACGGAGGTGAAATTTGGGTTGATAGTGCATTAGGAAAAGGTTGTAAATTTTATTGTATTTTGCCTAAAGAACAGTGAAATTTTAAAACATTAGGTTAACTAAGTTAATACAGAGAGTTTTCAGTTATTTTAGTACATGAAATTGCAATGAAGAATAATTGGAATTAGCTAAAATCAAAACTGGAAATGGAATTTAAAAGCGTTAATTTAATTTCATTAACAAATTTAAAGGAGATATTTGATGTTGAAAAGAAAATATTTCAAAACCTTGTATGTGTATTTGCTAAAAAACATTTAATTTTGTTCGGATTGATTTTGATTACAAATATGTTAATAACTTAATGAAAGGATGTATGGCAACAACAATTTGGATATTGAAAGCAGTTATCGCATTGTTATTCTCTTACACGGGTTTTAATAAAATATTTCTTCCCAAAGCTAGACTGCTTGACAAAGGAATGAAAGGATTGATAAACCTTGACGAAAAGCAAATCAAAGTGGCGGGTTTATTGGAAGTTTTAGGTGTGTTTGGTTTGATATTACCTACTCTATTTAATTTATACCCTGTTATATCAGCCATTTCTGCTTTATGCTTAGGATTGACAATGCTAGTTGCAGGATGGACAAACTATAAACTCAAACTTTCCCTCATTTTAAACATTGTTATTTTTGTCATTTGTATTTTGATAGCTTATTTGGGATTAAAATAAGGTTGGCACTAACAAAGGTTCATAAGCGATGGTGGAGGAGAGATAGAGTATTCAACTTCGAGTCTCTCATGTAGTTTGTACATCGTTGGAAACATACAAACTAATCAAACCCAAACGGTAAATGTCTCACCATCTTCGTTGAAATATTTATTTATATTATTTTCAATGTTCCGAACATCGCATGAATACTATGTATTTTACGATTTGTCCCTCTTCACTTTTTTTTAATTTTAATTCCAAGACATTTAATTAACACTTTATCATTTATGAAGCATTTTCTAATTATAATTTTCCGGAACGTATAATGCCTATTAGTAACCAAATACCTAAAAATGACGCAATTATAAATCCAACCGTACCAAACACCGGATATCCCCACAGAATAGGTCCTCTATCTAATTGTATAATTATTGAAGAACCTATTATAAGGGCGGCAATTATTATAGAGAAAGAAAGACGGTTGCTTGCACGGTCAATACCCTGAGCTAATTCTTCAAGCCTATCGTGATGGAAAGTTATTTTTAGTTTATTGTTACTTATTTTATGTAAAATGTTTTGTAAGTAATCCGGTAAATTTTTTAATAAATCAATACTATTTTCAGCAGTTCGAATTATTGAACGATACCGGTTTAAAGGATTTATTCGATTAAAGAAAGCCTTCTCTGTAAAGGGTATTAAAAGTTCGAACATATTGAATTGCGGGTATAAATTCCTGCCTACTACTTCATAAATTGC
>JBEKWK010000431.1:0-3446 GCA_049513175.1 FCB group bacterium | reverse complement strand
CTCGTATGTTGCATAATTGAAAAAGTGAAAAACCAATTAATTTTGTAATAGGTAAAAAGTAGAGGAAAGCGATTGGATGCAAGATACCGAAAACGGATATCGTAGTGAAGTAAACGCTTCCTCTACTTATTGATTCCCAAAATCTGAACAGTACTTAGAAACAGCGATAGATGCTGATTTCGCATAAAATACGAGAAAAGACAATAGGAAACAATTTTACCTAAAAATAACAATATTATTCATTACTAAAATAAGAAATATGGTGGAATTAATCAAGTATGCGGTTGGGATTGAGATTTCAAAGGATAATCTTGAAATCAGGTTTGGCTCAATAGATATAGAGCAAGGAACAAAGATTTCTGATACTAAATCATTTAAGAACACTGAAAAAGGGATTGCAGATTTGTATCACTATACGAAGGGTTTAGTGAAGGGAAACAAGCCTGTACAATACATTATGGAAGCGACCGGAGTATATTTTGAAAACCTGGCTTTCTATTTGAAAGAAAAAGGTGAGAAAGTAATTGTCATATTACCAAATAAATCTAAACACTTTCGTCAAAGTCTGGATGCCAAAGGTAAGAGTGACGAAATAGATTCAGCCGCATTAACACAATTAGGTTTGGAGAGGAATTTAAAAGAATGGGAAATACCGGCAGAAATTGTTATAAAACTTAAAGAATTGACAAGAGAGTATGAATCAATCAATAATATAAAGACAGAGCTAAAGAATCAACTACATGCAAAAAAGCACAGCAAGCACAATATAAGCACAACTGTAGTCCGTTTAGAGCACAGTATAAAGATGTTTGAAACTCAACAAAAAACAATTCAATCTGAAATAATAAAAATACTTAAGAAAGATCCTGAAATAGAGAATAAAGTAATGATGATAGTTGACTCACTAAAAGGCATAGGTTTGATGACGGTTGTTAAAATCATTGCCGAAACTAATTGTTTTTCATTAATACTTAACAAAAATCAATTAACATCGTATGCCGGTTTAGATGTCATTGAAGATAGTTCAGGGAATAGAAAAGGTAAAACAAAGATATCGTCAAAGGGTAATTCCCATCTACGACATGCTTTGTATATGCCGGCATTGGGTGCCATAAAATACATTGATGAAATGAAAAATTTATATATAAGAATTTGTATAAGGAATAGTGCCAAAAAGGTAGGTTTGACAGCAGTGATGAGAAAGCTTTTAATATTGATTTATACGCTCTGGAGGAAAAATGAGCCATATAATCCGGCTTATGGTACAAAATGAAGGAAGATACTTTGATAAAAAGGGAATTAATTCATACGATGTGAATTTTTCTCTTGGATATTATCACAGTACCTTCACTTCGTTCAGTATGACTTTTTTTCTAACAAACAATAACCGAATTTAAACTGCTAACCCCACTTTATGAACTTTATGAATATTACAAACTTTATAAACTTTTTATTCCTAATTCCACACTCCTCATTCCTAACTGAATTAAAGTATTTCTCTTCGCATTGGATAATTTTTTCTCAATTTATCGAAAGCAAATGCTTTTTCATTCTTCGGCAGTTTCAGGGAATACATAAGGTTGTAGTGGTCGTCGTCCAGCTTGCGGGATTGCTTCAGCAATTTGAATAATGATTCATAATCGTGGTATTGTTCCGGCAGCAGGGGATGGTATGAACTGAGTAAAAAATTTATTGAAGTCAAATCAAATTTGTCCCCTTTGAATAATTCGTAGGCATCTATCATTTGCATTACACCTTTAATTTTGCCATCCAAAGAATAACCTGCAATATGAGGAGTACACAGAAAGGATTTTTTGGCAAGTTCAATATTTATTGTGGGTTCATTTTCCCATACGTCCACTACTGCTTCAATTGGATTATCGTGAATACATTTCAGGAGTGCTTCTTCATTCACTATTTCGCCCCTCGATGTATGGATTAACAATGCATTTTTTCTTAATTGACTGATAACATTAAAATCCAAAAGATTTTTAGTAGCATATTTACCCTTAACAGTGAATGGGACATGATTTGTGAGAATGTCAGATTTGGAACAAATCACATCCAATTCCTCATATTCTACATAATCCGGAAATTCAAAGTTCACATTGTTCAAAGGAGGGTCATTTACCAAAACCTTCATTCCCATAAGGTTTGCATATTGGGCAACTAATTTGCCGATATGTCCAAAACCACTTATCCCTCACGATGATTCTTTAAGTGATATACCGAAAATCCTTGACCAGGAAAGAATGCTATAAATCACATACTCGGCAACTGAATTTGCATTTGAACCCGGGGCAAAAACAAAATGAATTTTATTATTATGTAAGTACCTGGTATCAATATGGTCAATTCCGGAGGTGGAAGTACCAAGGAATCTAATATTAGTATTTTTAAGAAGATTTTCATCAGCAATTGTTGTTGAACGTACAAAAAGAGTATCACAGTCATATTCGATTAATTCGGAATTTTGCAGAATTCTTCCGTTGAAACGAAAAACCTGAGCCTTTTGTTCAAGGATACTTGTAAGATAAGGTATGTTGTCATCAACAAAAATCATAGCATTAATCAGTTATCAGTTAACAGTTTTCAGTTATCAGCTTAATCATTCAGAATTCAAAATTCAGAATTAATATTGCTCTATATGTAAAGAACCCGGGTTCTTTTTAGTATTAATAGTATAATTTTTTGATTGTAATATTTCACACACCGATTCAACCATTTTGGGATTACCACACAAGAAAAAATGAGTTTTCACCGGATTTATTTCTACACCAATACTTTCAAGTAAGTTATTTTCGAGATGCGATTGTATGTAACCTTTCAAGCCTGACCAAGTATCGTCGGCTTTTAACAAAGTTGGGAAATAATAAAAATTATCGAAAGAATGTTTAATGAACTCTAACTCGCTTCTGTAGCCAAGGTCCCATTGATAGCCGGCACCATGGAAAACAACCATTTTTTGTTCTTTGTGATTTCTTAAATGTGAACGTAAAAAGCTGATATATGGAGCCAAGCCGGTTCCTGTGGCTATCATTACTATGTTACATTCCTTGGGTGTGTCATGCAAGTTAAAAATTCCAAGTATCTTTTTATCCAGCCACATCCTGGAGCCTAAGGAAAGATTAAATAGTCTTGGTGTCAATTGTCCAGATTTTACCTGGCTTATGTAAAATTCAAAATCTTGAGTTTCGTGATTGGCAGAAGCGATGGAGTATGCCCGTATAATTAATTCATTTTCAGGGATAGTGTCTATGGTCAGGACAGAATTAGGCGAACGTTGTTCGGATGCTAGTACTCCAATGGAAGTGTATTGTCCCGCCTTAAATTCTTTACGTGGTTCGTCTGTTCTGACACGAAGAACCAATAAATCAGGAGTAATCAGTATTTTCCCGCTGACCGTAGAATTATAAGGGGATTTATCCATAATTAACTGAATTTTA
>JBEKWK010000430.1:0-3454 GCA_049513175.1 FCB group bacterium | reverse complement strand
TACAAGAATAAAATAAATTTTTATTTTTAAAATAATCATGTCTGTACTAAAAATGTGCTTCAATATTCCTTGCTACTCCGCACTTACAGCCGTAATTCAATAAATACCCCCTCTATTAAGAGGGGGCAGGGGGTGTGTGAATTATTCCAACACCGCTTCCACTCTACTCTTACCCTCCATGTTTTTTCTTTCTCCACCTTAGTTAAGTAGGGGACAATTGGGTGGTTTGTTTTTTATCTAATTCTATTTCTTTGTTTTATATTCTATAACCGGGTGAGGTATTCTTAATTCTACTTACTAAAAACCCACTATCTAAAGAAAAATTTTTATTTCATATTCATTTTCATTAATTTAGTTTAACTTCTTTTTTTTACTTTTAATATGAGGCTAAAATGAAAACTCGGTCTCTTTTTATAGGTCTATTCTTTATTAATTGTTTGCTACTAAACAGTAATGGACAAACTAATATTAATGAAAAACATAATTTCACAAAAGAAAATCAAATTTATTCAAACAATTCAAATATCTATGGAATGAATCCACTTGACGGGACAGAACCGGCTTCGGAGATTGCATCTATTCCGTCAATACCTACATCTCACATTAACATTGCTTACAAGTCTGATACTACTATAATCTTGAGCTTTAATAATCCGGATACCGGCTTGCCCGGCTCGTTGACGGTTACGGGCAGAGCAGTTACAAACAAGGATAAAAGTAACAGCTTCTTAGTAAGTTCGGTTCAGTACAGCCAAAAATACCAATACTTTGATAACCTGCCGGATGACCCGAGAAATGTAATTTCTTTGTTTGGCTCAACGGGAGACAAAAACGCATTCCAAATGCGAATGACGGGTTTATACCAGGGAAATAAAACGTATGTTTTAGAATTACAAGCCTTGGATTCTATGTCTTCTATTTGGAAAGTGAAGTTACATGACGGAGTTATTGACAGCGTTTGGCACAATGATGAGACACGCGATTCTTGCTCAAGAAATTGGACAACAAAGATATACAATCTAAGTTTACAAATGGATAGTGGAGTAATGAGACATTTCTTTACGCTTGACATAAAACAGGATTTTACAAATCCCTATCAACTTCATTTGCTGGATTCATGTCTGACAGGGCGTCTGCAGTTACCACTTGCAAATGTCTGCCTGACTGCTCCCACACTTGAACCTGACTGGATTATGGATATGGCAGCAACGCATACGCTTACTATAAATCTCGCTAAAATAAAATCTGCAACACCCAATCTGCAATATACCTACAAAGATACGACATTGAGAAATGCATTGGTATGTAAAACCACCATTTATACAAATACAATGGTAGTTCGAATGACTGATAATTATATAGGTAATATAATAGTGAAGAATTTCATATTGGGAATGATTCCAACTATTATTAAAGTAGATTCTACATGGCTTGACCCACACGGGTTGGAACATGACTCTACTTTTTTGAGATATATTTATTTAATGCTCTACCAGGCGAATTCCGGAAACGTTTTAAACAAAGATACTGCATATCATTTTGCAAATTCGATGCCCGGCTTCGCTTCGATTAATCTGACATATAACCAATATTATAAAAATTTTTGGTATGACCTTGCTGCTACACAATGGGCGCGCACCGACTATGAACATATCAATGATGTTACAATAGCTCCGACCTTTAAGCTTAACAGGTACGATTTTTCTGATTATATAGGTGATTTATATGACACACAGTATAAATTCCGTTTCAGAATAGATTCAGTAAAAAATAAATATGTTCTTAACGGAGGATACACATACAAAGTTATTGATACAACTCATCTCGATGTTTTCGGGAAGTTTGTCCGATTATTAAATGATGACCATCCGAATGAATTTATAGTTGACACCGGAGCCACAGGCTGGATAGAATATTTCAACGGTTCATGGTGGGATTATAAATATCTGAACGATGACGTTACAATAGGAACAAACAACGATTTTACCGATATTGATGGTATTCGTGCGATGGTACTAAATGATACAACTGTCCGCTTAATTTGCCGCGCCCTGCCAAAGCTTCAATTGGATGCGGCTTCTTATCCGTGTTCACAACCATTGCATACCATTTACCAGATTGAACCTGAAAATAGCATTATAATTACAGACCCAAAATCTGTGAATTTAGCCTGGAATTCTGTTATGGCTGGATTCAAATACCATTTACTAATATCTAATGGTGATATTGAGCTCAAAAATCCTGTAGTAGATTCATTAATGACGGATACAAGTTTTATATTTATTCCCCCCAAGCTTGCTCCGGGTACATTTGTTAATTATTATTGGGGGGTGTTTGCCGAAGACCATAACGGTGATGGTCCGCGAAGCCCGGTGCGTTCCTTCAGAGTTTTGGCAAGCTTTCCGAAAAGTGTAGATGAGACCGGTATAGAAAAACAGAGTTTTGAGTTATTTCCAAATCCGGCAGATGATTTATTAACTATAAAATTTAATGAAATATTTACATTTCCCGTTTCAATCAATATATTAAATTCTCTCGGTATTCTGGTTAGTTCCGGTATATATGACCCTTCTAAATGTAATAATATAAATATACAATCATTACCTATTGGCACATATTTTTGCAGAATCATTTCCGGGAAGACGACCAAAACGAAGAAGCTTGTTATTATTAGATAAATGGCACCTTTTTATTTATAAAAAGTGCCATTTTAAAACATAATTAATTTTTATAAAGATGTTAATTTTGAATTATTAGGGGCTTTGCAACATTAAATAATTTCTCGATTGCATCCTGGTAGGCTTCCTTTGGCATAGCACCCACAGCCATTTGAGGCGGTTCGCCAAGAGGCACGAATAATACCGAAGGGATACTCTTTATACCGAAAACCGCCGCAACTTCCTGTTCTGCATCGGTATCAAGTTTATATATGTCAACCTTGCCTGTATAGTCTTTTGATAATTCTTCCATTATCGGTCCGACCATCTTGCAGGGACCACACCAGTCTGCATAGAAATCTATAACACAAGGCTTATCGCCCTGGAACTTCCATTCCGTATTTGTTTCATAATTGAATACTTTTTCTAAAAAAGTCTGTTTAGTTAAATGTTCCATTAAATTACTCCTAAAATTAAAATAAAAATTATTTTGATACTATAAACGAATCATTAAAAATAGTATTGCTAAAAATGAATATTCTATGTTACATAGATATAATATAAATATCTAATTTACAATATTTAACTTGTTGTCGAGTATAAGTTTTAAATATTCAAATAATTTTGTTATTTTATTTGAATACAAGACCATATATCTTTAATTAAATATTATTAAAAGGAGAAAGAATGCCCGGAATTACAATTCCGAAAATGTTCATTAATACCTGTACCAGATTTGCTGATACCAAGGATGTATTTTTATCCAAAAAAGAAGGTAAGTATTCCGGAATAAATTA
>JBEKWK010000429.1:0-3467 GCA_049513175.1 FCB group bacterium | reverse complement strand
TCGGTATGTATTGCATTTTTCACACATTCTTTGATTTCTTCGGGAATTTCCGGTTCGATAAATTCTCTTTTAGTTGGATTAATTAAATTTGCGAGTTGTTTTTGAAGGTCATTAAAGAGTTTAATTCTTGAATGAGCAAACTCAAGTACTTCGAGAAAATCTCCTTCGGATATTTCATGACTCTCGCCTTCTACCATAACAATGGAAGTATCAGTGCCTGCGATTGTCATATCCAAATCCGAATCTTTCAATAACACTTTAGAAGGATTTAAGACTAATTCACCGTTAATTCTTCCCACTCTAACCTCTGAGATAGGACCTGTATAAGGAATATCGGAAACCATAAGAGCTGCCGATGCACCGATAGCTGCTATAGTATCAGGGTCTACTTCCGGGTCTGAAGAATATACAGTTGCGATTATTTGTGTATCAAATCTCCAGGTTTTGGGAAACATCGGACGGATAGGACGATCTATTAATCTTGAAATAATAACTTCGTGGTCGCTTGGTTTGCCTCCTTCACGCCTGAGAAATCCACCTGGAATCTTACCGGCAGAGGCAGCTTTTTCGCGGTATTCCACCTGCAAAGGCATGTAATCCATTTCAGGTTTTGCTTCTGATTCTGCTACTACTGTAACTAAAACCATTGTATCGCCGGACCTTGCTAAAACCGAACCGTTTGCAAATTTTGCAAAACGTCCGGTTTCTAATGAATAGGACCTGCCGTCAATATCAATGGATACTGTTTGTTTTGACATATAAACTCAATATAAATTTGAAAAAATAATAATTATTTGTGGATACAGCAAGGAAAAATATAAAGCTGGTCGAGACTCCAAACGGGAAGAGATTGGGTAAAGATGCAAACAGCGTTTTGAAACGCTGTCCCCAGGCTAAATTATTTTCTAAGAGATAATGCTTTGAGTACTTCACGATACCGATTAATATCCTTTTTAGAAAGATAGTCAAGTACTTTACGGCGTTTGCTTACAAGCTTAATTAAGCCGCGTCTGCTGGAATTATCCTTCTTATGTGTCTCGAGATGATGTGTTAAATCAAGTATCCGAGCCGTCAGCAAAGCAACCTGAACTTCAGCTTTTCCGGTATCTGTCGCTGTATTACCAAACTTTTGTGTTATATCCGATTTTTGTTCTTTTGTTATCATTAATATATATCTCCATTTTAAGGAATTACAAAGTTAAATATAAATATCATAATTATAAAATACTTTTTATTAATTCTTTACATTTTTTCTTATCCTGACCCAATTGAATCTTTAAATCAGCAGGAGAGGCAAATTTTTTCTCATCCCTTATAAATTTAATAAAATTAATGGTTAATTCACTCATGTAAATATCAAAATCCATATGGAAAAAATGTACTTCGAGTAAAATATTACAATCTTTAGTAAAGGTAGGTCTGGTGCCAATATTAGCCATACCGTAATATAATTGGTTCCCAATTTTTGATGAAACCAAATAAACACCATTGGCAGGCATTTGTTTATGTTTATCCGGAATTGCTATATTTGCTGTAGGATATCCCAACTTGGTTCCCATTCCAAGTCCTTTTGATACATACCCTTCGGCAATATAATTATAGCCAAGCATCTGATTTGCTAATTCAAGATTTTTATCTTTTAAAGTATTCCTAATTTTAGTACTTGAAATAGTTATATCATTTTCGTTAAATTGCTCAACCTTTTCCACCCCAAAATCAAGTTTATTACCAAGTCTTAAAAGCAAATTCTTATCACCCTCACGGTCTTTGCCAAACATATGGTCCCACCCGATTAATATTTTTTTCATGCCTATTTTTTTATAAAGAAAATCGGAAATAAAATCTTCAGGTGTTGTTTGTGAAAATTCATAAGAGAAAGGTATAATAAATGTATAATTTATTCCAAATTTTTCGAGTAATTTTACTCTCTCCGATATAACAGTTAGCAGTCTAATCGGGTCTTTGCCCTGTTTCTGAAGAACAATCTGAGGATGAGGGTCAAATGTTATCAGGACTGGACGTAGATTCTCGGTTTTTGCAATTTCAAGCAACCTTTTTATTATTTGCTGATGTCCCTTGTGTACACCGTCAAAAGTGCCTACAGTAATAACTGTATTTGGGTCATATGTTATTTCATCAAATGAATTACAGATGTTCATATTTACTCTTTAATACATTTATTAAAAATTTGACAAAACACTTAATTAAGACTTTAAATATTGTTCCACTTCACTTATTTTAAGAGCATCTTCAACTGAATATTGTCCGATTGCAGACCTCCTTAATCTATATAAATAAGCCCCACATTCTAAAATTTCACCCAAATCTCTTGCTAAAGAACGTATGTATGTACCTTTTGAACAATCAACAGTAAAATATAAAAAGGGTAAATCTATTTTATCTATTTCAAATTTATAAATTTCAACTTCATTAGGTTTAATGATTACATCAATATTTGCACGAGCTGATTTATATAAACGGACACCATCAATTTTTTTTGCAGAGAATTTCGGGGGTATCTGCATTAACCTCCCCACAAATTTAGAAGCATTCGAAGTAATAAAATCATTCGAGAGATTTTCAAGAGATTTTAAATTTTCTTCTTTGCCTTCTGCATCATCAGTGATAGTTGTAGCTCCTAATTTAATAATACCCGTGTATTTTTTATGTAAATCCTGAAATTCACTTATCTTTTTAGTACCTTTTCCGAAACAAATTATCAGGAGCCCTGTAGCCAAAGGGTCGAGTGTACCTGCATGACCGACTTTTTTGATTTTCAACATACTTCTCAATTTAGCAACAACATCAAAAGAAGTCCATTTTTCTTCTTTGTCAATTAATGCACCGACACCCTCATCTTGAGCTGTCAATAACCATTCATTTATTTTATCAACATTCTTTCTATTAAGAACGTACATAATAACACTTCATTTTTTATCGGGGAAATGCTTTTCATCATATTCACTGATATCAAATTTACTTTCAGAAGATATTTTGGGGACAGAATTCAATAGAGTTTTAATGTGTTCCATTTGTTCCAGTGTGTCATCAAGAAAAAACCTAAGTTCAGGAGCGAATTTTAATCTGATTTTCGAACTAATTAATGAACGGAAATGACCTTTGTTATCTTCTATAATATCAATGAATTTTCCGGGGGAGATTTTCCCTCCGTATAAACTTATATAAATTTTGGCAACCTGCAAATCCGGAGACAATTTTACTGAGGTTACAGACACCATTCCGGCTGAATGTTCAGATGCCAAATCTGATAATGGAGTTACAATAGCTCTTTTAATTACACTTGCTACTTTTTCAGAACGAACAGACATAATTGTTTTTAGAATTTTTAATTTATATAATATCAGGAAAAAGTTCTTTTTATTTCAAGTAATTTGTAGCTTTCAATGATATCACCTATTTCAATTTCTTGATAACCGTCAAGCATTATCCCGCATTCGAATCCGGAT
>JBEKWK010000428.1:0-3485 GCA_049513175.1 FCB group bacterium | reverse complement strand
TCAATATTGAATTAAATTTTATATTTTACTGAAAAGTTTTTTGAAATTATATGAGACTTTTTTCTTATTTCTGTGTCATTATATATATAAATGTGACAAATTTCTGAAATCTTTTTTGGAGTTCAGTATGAAAACATCTTTGTTTTTAATTAGTATAATCATCATTCTTGCTATAACGGCTTTCACAGCAAGTTCACAAGCTAATAACTGGGTGCAAAAAAACGGCTATCTTGAAAACAAAACTCAAGTACCTCCTATCTCAGTTTTAAAATATACTGGTGATGGCAAATATATATTGACCTATTCCGGTGATAGCCTAGTCAGAAAATGGGATGTTGCAACAGGTAATTTGATTAATCAATATAAGATACCAATTAATGGAATTGCAAATCTTGCTTTCGACTATAATGATAGTATCATAGCATTTTCTAAACAAATTCCACCACCAGCCGATTATAATTTACCGGATTCTGTCTATATTTATGTATATAATTTTTTAATTGATTCAAATTATTGTAAGATTAGTCTCGAAGTTCAATATGGTGATCCTTGGGGAGATTATCTAACAGAAGTTTATGGTCCACAAATAGTATTTAATAGAAAAACAAATGAAATTGTAACACAATTCGGCTTTAAATATTTTTCTAAGGGTATTGATGAATATTACGGTAATATGTATGTTTGGAATAAATACACAGGACAATTAAAAACAAGTATAAATAGCGGTGTCCCTATTTCAATTTTATTTTCACCTGATTTTAATTATCTTGCAGTATCTTCATATACTGGCTTAAATGGCTTTGAAGGACAATATTACTCAGAAACAAATGATAGTTTGCAAATATTTGATTCAAATTATAAAGAAAAAATATTATTAGATACATTAGCATGGACATTAGCTTTCACAAATGATTCAAAATTATTAGCCGCCGGTACACCTGGTTATAAAATAACATTATATAATATACTAAATGGACCAATAAATAGTATGCAAATTGGTAATGATTTTTATGAAAATTTGCTTGAGGATATTAAATTTTCTCCTGATAGTAAATATTTAATAATTGGTTCAAAATTTTCTTATTATTCAGATACATCTACAATCTGTTTTTGGAGTATCAAAAAAAAGGCTTCAGTTGAATCTATTGATTTTCCGGATTGGGATGCACAATGGATTATCGCTCTATCTCCCGATTCAGTAAGCTTTGCTACTGGAAGTTCCGACGGAATAATTAGAATTTTCAAACCAAAACTAATGTCAAAAGCTCTTCAAGCCTTATTTAAATCTGATATTACAATTAGTAATCTTAATCAACCAATAAAATTCATAGATTTATCAACAGGAAATCCCACATCATGGTTTTGGGATTTCGGGGATGGTATTACGAGTACAATAGAAGAGCCTTCACATTTATATGCAAATTCTGGAAAATATAGTGTTAAACTTGTTGTAAGGAAAAATTCATTATCAGACAGCACTATATATAATGATTATATTACAGTTCAACCAAACTTGAAAGCTGATTTTTCTGCTGATATTTTATACGGAGACCTACCATTGACAGTGAGTTTCACTGATAAATCAATTGGTAATGCAACGTCATGGCTTTGGAGATTTGGTGATGGCGATTCAATAAATATGCAAAATCCAAAGCATATATACAATAAACCCGGAATATTCCCGGTAACATTAATTATTTCTGATGGGACTTACAGCGATACTCTTACAAAATGGGATTACATCACAGTAAACCAGCCACCACTTAATGATACATTATTTGAAAAAGAAAAAATAATTTGGGTGAACAACTCATATTTAAAAGGAATAAAAGGCTTCCAGTCAATATCTGGAGGCTATATTGTTGAATCATTAACTGAAGGGAAAAATTATATTTTACGGCTGGATATTAATTTCGATACACTTTGGACAAGAAGTCTGTTTGAAAATATATTCCATAATCCTATACAGCAAGTATCTAATGGGACATATTATGTAATAGGCAATAAAATATTGGACACAAATAATTATACTCTTAATCGAATGAATGAATCAGGCGAAATATCAATTGCTAATAGTTTAGATTATAGAGATAGGCGTTCTTTTAATTTTGATTACATAGCAGAAAATGATAATTATTATATAATTACTTTAGAAAATAATACTAATGGATTTTTAAATTATAAAACATTGGTAATCAATAAATTTGATAATTATAATAAAATATTATGGAAAGGGTATAATGAATATTTTGGGCTGGGTCCATATTCTTTTAAATGTACTTTCGATTCGACTAATAATTTTGAAATATTATTATATAGTATCTATACAGAAACGGATACCGACTTTTTATCAAAATCCTTATTTACAATCAAAGATACCATTTTTAATACGAATGAGGATAATAATTTAGGCGATATTGTAGATGATTGGGATAATTATTATTTAACGGATTTCAAAAGAATCAATAATAATTCTTACTTATTCCTTGAGAATAATAATACAATTTATCGGGTAGAGTATCAAGGAAATAAACCGGAAATTGTCAGTCAAAAATATTTATCTCAAGATACCGGGTATTGTCTTCTTCCCATTACACCCACAACATACATTGTTTCCGGTTCTAAGAATGGTCATTGCTGGTATGCAGTTATGGATACTTCCGGTGTAATGTTGGAGGAACATACACTCGCAAGCCGCTGGGGTAGCTTTAATTCTGTCTCATTGAACAAAGATAATTCATTGCTTTTCGTTGGTTCATTATACAAAAATTCAATAGAAAGCGGAGGAATTGCCGTTAATGGAAAAGGAAGTGAGAAATTATTAGACAACCAAACGGGTTTATACATTGCTAAAACAAAACCTATTAAAATTGTTTCGGTGAAAGAGACTCAATATACAGGAACAGATATACAAATTTTCCCAAATCCTGCTTCAGATGAGCTTACGATTAAATATTCCTTAGCTCAAAATGATAGAGTGAAAATAAATCTTTACGATGCTCTTGGTCAGGAAATTGCACTTTTAATTGATGGGGATGAGGATGCCGGAGAACATTCTGAAATGTTTAGTGTCAAAAATACAAATACAGGTATTTATTTCTGCAGGATACTAATTGGAGATAAAATTTTCACGAAGAAAATAATATTGATAAAATAAGTATATGAAGCTTATCTAGCCATGAGTTTTAACTCGTGGACGATGGTTGGATAAATCCCTATATTTTTTGGGGGACCATTTTCCACTATCTAAAGATATTGGCTAGAGAAAAAAGAACTTTCACACATACAAATCAACAAACACGAATTTATTAGAGTAGAATAATCCTTTATCGCTCAGCATTAAATTTGGGTAAAATATTTTTAATTAAATATTTCTTCCATTTAATTTACATTATTATTATATTGCTTTATTATTTTAAAATAAAAATTCTACTTTTACTATTTAGATTTTGAGAAGGTGAGTATGGCGATAGTTTCGATGTTTT
>JBEKWK010000427.1:0-3486 GCA_049513175.1 FCB group bacterium | reverse complement strand
CTATACTTCCAACAAGATTTTAAATACTTTTTTAAACGGTTGAAAAAACTATTGAAAAAAGCGTTGAAAAAACTATTGAAAAAATAATTATAAAACGGTTGAATAAACTGTTTCATTTCAGGTTATTATTTTTGTGCAGTTCTTTGATATGAAGCGGATGTATTTAATTCTTTGTGCTTTCTTTGTGTCTTATTCTTTGTGCCCTTTGTGTTAAAACTCTTAATTAAAAACCTTTAAACACAAAGCACACAAAGTTTCTCACAAAGGACACAAAGCAAATCGCCGTTCAGGCAATTATTAATGCAAATTTGCATTGAGTTAAGTAATAATTTTTAATTTATAATTCTTAATTTTTTGAAGCAGTTACTTTTCGGGAATATTAAAAAATTCAATTTTTCAATGCAAACGATGCAAACATTGGAGCAAGTTCTTTGAAATAAATAAATTACTCGTGCAGTGGGTTAATGCAAAGACAATGCAAAGCAGTGAAAAGTTGAAAGTATAAAGTTAAAAGTAAATCTGGATTAACTTCGTTCAACATGTTACTTCACTTCGTTCAGAATGACAGTTTTTAGAACATAAAACATAGAAATAGGAGTAGAACTAGACTATAAATAAGTATTATTCTTTAAAAACTTTATGAACTTTACAAACTTTATGAACTTTATGAACTCTTTCTTACAACTAACAACTATTTCCCCACAGGTGTTTCAATATTAATTTTCACTGTACGGCAATAACTGCGTCCCTGCGGCATATCATTATCATATAATAACACAGAACTGCCTATGGGTTTCGTTACTAAATTTTGTTCTTTAACTTTAAGAATTTTTTCGATTTCATCGCAACGTCTTTGGGCTAAAGATTTATTGTACTCGAGTTCCCCGGTTCTATCGGCATAGCCTTCGATAGTAACGGTAGAATTATCTTTAATCCTGGATTTGACCTCTTCGAGAATGAGCTTATTATTTGCTTTGATTTCGGCTTTGTCGTAATCGAATAAAATCAGTGAGAATCTTTCGATGCGCTTGTCATCTTTCAATTCGTATCGTTTTTTCCTGAGAGTCAACTGCTGGATTGAGATTTCTGTTGAAGCCATTGTGAGCCTGCCGGTGCTGTCAATAACAGTTAATTTTATATTGATTGGTGTCTCTGTTAAGGGTACAGGTTTATCGGCAGTTTTCCAAAGGATTTTATCCGGATTATTTTTCCCTTCATAACTCCTGATAGTATCTTTACCCTGCAGGACGACAATTTTATAATCATGTACGCCGGTATCGGAAATTATTGAAGGAGTGATTTCTACGACAGGGGGAGTGGAAGTCTTGCTGATTTCCTTCAAATAGATAGGTTTCATCAGATTAAAATTTGTCGAGCTTATTTCCGCACGTTGGTTTTCCTGCTGACCGTCAGGTCTGTCATTGTTAGCTAAATTGTCAGGCAGATTTTGTGTTTTAATATTAATTCTGTCTTTGTTGATTCCCCAAACATCAACAAGATATTTTTTAACGGCATCGGCTCTTTGACCTGAAATGGCAAGATTATTTTCTTCACCTCGTAGATTATTATTACAGCCGGTAATCGTGATTTTTTCATTAGGTTGTTTAGTCATCCTGTAAGCGACAATATTTAGCAATTCAGAATATATTTTCAAAGTATTCCATTGAAGAGAATCTTCCTGGAATCCTTCGATTTGCTCTTTATTCAATAGATGTAATCCTGTTATGGATAAATCGGCACTTCCTTCTTTGAAGAAAACATGAGGAAGCAATGGGAACCCTTCCTCGACTTCGGTTTCTTCGATGACTAAAGTAGGATTTTTTTGCCGGGTACCGTCAGCACTGATTCCGACAGCTTCAATGCTTGAGGTCAGCAGCGGAGGAAGTTCCTTTTTCTCATATTTGACAGTATCCACAGGTTTAATTTCTTTTGGAGGATATATCGGGAATTTAACGGATGCCCCAAATTGCCAGGTAGCCGGCAGCCAGCTTACCGCCGCTATACTCATGAATGGCATATTATACCTGATTTCGGGAATTAATAATGCGTCTTTACCGATTGGCAATTCGTATCCCAAACCAAGTATGCCAAACAATAGAAATGAATTTTTGTTCGGTATATCGAGATTATTATAAACATTTTGTGCAGTACTGCGATTAGATGCAAAGACTACATCATCCGGTGAAGTTATTTGCTCCTTTTGACTAAAAGTACCTACTATAATGTAGGATGCTTTTAAGCCGATAAAACTTACAAATTTGTCAAAAAACCTGAAGCTTACATTTGGTTCTAATGCAATAATATGAATTTTTGAATCTATGGAATGGTCAACGGTAACAGGAACTACCTGTTCCCTACCACTATCAATAACAGCAGTATTTCCTATATTTTTATCATGCACTACCAATAAGGCTCCAATAGAGGAATACCCTACTCTGACACCTAATAAAATTTCAGGCTTCAGCGGATAATCAAAAAGACCGCCAAATGAAATACCACTGCCCGTCCCGTATTGGAACAATTTACAGCAATTAGGTACTGGAGGCAATTCTTTGAAATTTGCCGTATGGACATTATAATTATATCCTAAATACCCTCCTAAATAATATAAAGGGTTTTGGGCAAAACCTAAGGAGGAATTAACTAATTGAATAAATAAAAATGCTAAAAAGATTCTCTTTATTTTCATAACTATATACTTTAATAATTATCTTATACTTTACGAACTTTATGAACTTTACTAACTTTACTAACTTTATAAACTTTATGAACTATTTCAAAATAAACACAGGTGCAAGCTTTGCTTCCGATGGTGTTCTTAACAAAATATAATAGAAACCATCAGATATATTATCCGTATTAAATTTAAATAAGTAATCAGGATTATCATCTAATCCAACAACCCACTTCATTAATTCTATCACACTACCATTGATATTCACTAGTTCTAACTTATGTTCGCCCGATTCACGAATTTTCACTTGAATTTCAAAAACATCATTTATCGGATTTGGTTTTACAATAATTAATGCAGCCGGAATAATTGTTAACAACCTTTTTTGTCCTTTGTCACAAATTGCTATTTCCAGACTGCCGTTTATTGTTGTTGGTGGCGTTAAATTAGCCGAGGCAGCCCATTGAAAATTCACCCAGAATAAATCAGTTTTTTCAGTATCGCCTAACATTGTATATCCAATAATATCTAATAACGAATTTTCAGAATTGTCAATGGAAACATTTTGAGCATCGAAAGTAATCAGCCTTTGACCGTTTTGCTTGACCATAGTAAAGGTGCCACCGGTGCTAAGAGCAGTCGGGAAAAATAAAGTTTGATTAAAACCTATGGTAGCGCTGAATGAAGCACCTGTTATTTTCCCGCCGTTATTATCAATTTTTGCATAAACAGGAATATGAAAATCATTTAATGTCGGGTCAACCTGAAGAAATACAGGAAGACGCATTGTTATTGACTGTACGGGCGCACCT
>JBEKWK010000426.1:0-3487 GCA_049513175.1 FCB group bacterium | reverse complement strand
TCACTCGTTTGACAATTTCTTATCTATATCCGAAATCATATTTTTTAAGATTACCCTTTTTATATTGAACTTTTATCCTTTATAATCTACTGAAATGTAGAGTGGCAGACATTATCTGAATTTATCGTTTTTTCGAATTCTAACATTCGATTCATAAACTTTCAAATTAAAAAAACAAAATACATTCACCATTATCAATGCATGCAAAATTATCAAAAAATTATCTTATGTCAATTTATGAAATTTCCTCCCCTATTTCCTTCCTCCAAGACCTCTTTTTCTTACTACGTAACAAAATTTCACATTATTTAACATTTTATAACACCAGCAAACATTTTCTAAAACAAATAAACACACTCTAACATTTTATAAACATCCAAAATTTACTTTTTCTGGAAATTTTTATAAAAACCCTCGCTCTCTTACTTTTTTTTCTCAATCCTACAGAAAAAATATCAGGGACTTACGTCATTTGTAAATGAGACAAGTTATATTTATAATCGATTTCTTCATGCCAAAAGACTGTATTGTGCCTTTAGATATAAAAAAAATCCATATATACGATTAAAGGAGTCGGGTGATTAGGAAAAATTACTTAATTATAAATTATTCTCTCAATATCGAAAGTCATCAATTAGAACATTAATTGTCCTATTAATTTCCGTTCTCAACATACTAATAACATACAAATAACATACAAAATTCCTGATTTTTTTATACTTGCAAATCTGGTTATACAATTTGAAAATTAAAAGAGATTAAAATTATTTTTATGTGAAACCTATGTTTACAATGACATTGAAAAATTTTAGGCGATTTTTATATTGATTTTGAGGGAAAACTTAAGAAAAATAGGATTTATAAATTTAAGAATAGATTTCTTCTAATTTTATTTAACTTGAACCTTCTTCTACGAATATTCAATTACTTTTTCCGTACTCGATATTTCAATATTTAAAATTATTGCTCCAGTATACCAAAACAAAGATTAAATAACATTCAAATTCGCTTTGTTCTGACAAATAAATTTCATAAATTTAGAAAATGGTTTTGACAATTATCATACTCAATTCTATAATCACACTCAAATCAAAATATGGCAAAGAATAAAGGTTATAAAGTACAGCCGCTGGAACAAACTCTCTGGGAAACTGCCGACAAGCTACGCAAAAATATGGATGCGGCAGAGTATAAGCATATTGTCCTAGGCTTGATTTTCCTCAAATACATTTCCGATTCATTTGAAGAGAAGCGTGGGCAGTTGGAAATTGATTATTCCAATCCCAAAAGTGAATGGTTTATATCTGAAGAAAAAGTCCGTTACTTTGCACTCGAAGATGCTGATGAATACCGTGCTTCAAATGTTTTCTTCGTTCCTGAAAAAGCACGTTGGACTTCGCTTGTGAATAATGCAAAGCAGCCTACAATCGGCAAGATGATTGATGATGCTATGGATGAAATCGAAAAGCAAAATGCAACACTCAAAGGTGTACTCCCAAAAGATTATGCCAGACCTTCTCTCGATAAACAGAGCGTAGGACAGTTGATAGATTTAATTAGCACGATTGCTCTCGGCGATTCACGAAGCCGGGCAAGAGATGTGCTGGGACGTATTTATGAATACTTCCTGGGGCAGTTTGCGGCGGCGGAAGGAAAAAAAGGCGGACAATTTTACACACCTGAAAGCATTGTCAAACTTCTTGTAGCAATGATTGAGCCTTATCATGGGCGGGTTTTCGACCCTTGCTGTGGTTCAGGTGGTATGTTCGTGCAAAGCGAAAAATTTATTCTTACTCACCAAGGGAAAATCAATGACATTTCTATTTACGGGCAGGAATCCAATTCTACTACTTACCGCTTATGCAGGATGAATCTTGCTTTGCGAAGCATTGACGGCTCGAATATAAAATGGAACAACGAAGGCAGTTTCCTTAATAATGCACATAAAGATTTGCGAGCCGATTTCATACTTGCTAATCCCCCGTTCAATGACAGCGACTGGTCAGGTGAAATGCTTAGGAACGATGCACGCTGGCATTACGGTACTCCTCCGGTGGGAAATGCAAACTTCGCATGGGTTCAGCATTTTATTTATCATTTGGCTCCTGCCGGGATAGCCGGTTTTGTGCTTTCAAACGGTTCTTTATCTTCTGAAACTTCTAATGAAGGCGAAATCCGCAAGAATATCATCGAGGCAAACCTTGTGGATTGTGTTGTTGCAATGCCGGATAAATTGTTTTACAATACCGGTATTCCTGCCTGCCTTTGGTTTTTATCTCGTGATAGGTCAAATCATAAGCACAGGGACAGGAGAAACGAGGTTCTTTTTATTGATGCCCGTTCCTTCGGCAAAATGCTCGACAGGAAGCACAGGCTTTTATCGGATGAAGATATAAAGAAAATATCGGATACATTCCATAACTGGAGGAACAAACCGGACAACTCCTTTATCAAAGGAGGGCAGGGTGGATTATATGAAGATATAAAAGGCTATTGCAAGTCTGCAACTTTGGAAGAAGTGCGAAAGCAGAACTATGTTCTTACTCCGGGACGCTATGTAGGTGTGCCGGATGAAGAAGAAGACGATGAAAAGTTTGAAGAAAAGATGATAGCACTTACCAAAGAATTAGCAGAGCAGATGAAGCAGGGACTGGAATTGGATGAGAAGATAAAAGAAAATTTGAATGGAATTAATTTTGAAATAAATTTTTGAAGGGATAAATTATGGAAAAAGAAGCACGATGGAAATTAAGATTTGAGAATTTTGAAAAAGCCTTAGACTCTTTGAAGGAAGTAATGGAACAAAAGGATTTAGATAATGAAATTATAATTGATGCTTCAATACAAAGATTTGAAGTAACATTCGAGCTTGCCTGGAAAACCTTACAGGATTATTTGTTTGAAGTAGGAATTATAGAATTCAAAGGTCCCAAAAATATTATTGCAAAAGCTTACCAGGATAATATTATTGAGGATGGGCAGACATGGGTTGATATGCATAAAGACAGAAATGTTTTAACACATGAATATGCTTTTATGGAAAGCAGGGCTATATTTCAAAGGATAAAAACTTCATATATCCAGGCATTTATACAATTCCAAAGGAGATTGCAAGATGAATGATTTGAATAATTTTGGTTTATCTGAAAAGGCTATGGAGTTGATTTTCAGGGTCTTCAAAGGTTTCCCGGAAGTGGAAAAAGTTATAATATTTGGGTCAAGAGCTGAAGATAATTTTAAACCCGGTTCAGATATTGATTTGGTTATTAAGGGAGAGAATATTGATAATTCAATGGCTGAGGTTATTCGCAATTTGCTTCAGGAAGGATTGTATTTACCATATTTCTTTGATGTTTTAGACTATAAATCAATCAAAAATGAAAAACTGAAATCGCATATAGATTTGTATGGAGTCGTTTTTTACGAGAAAAGATGAAAGCACTTACAAAAGAATTAGCAGAGCAGATGAAGCATGGACTGGAACTGG
>JBEKWK010000425.1:0-3492 GCA_049513175.1 FCB group bacterium | reverse complement strand
TACCGGTTATTGATATTGAGAACGAGACTTTCCATCTGGGAGGTGCGGCAAATGTTGCCAATAACCTGAAATCACTCGGCATCGAGCCTCTGCTCTGTGGGGTAATCGGATATGATAATTCCGGTAAATCTTTTATGGAAATTGCAAAATCCGGTGGAATTAATATAGAGGGTTTATATACTGACAAGGAGAGACCTACAACAGTTAAAACAAGAATTATAGGGAATAATCAGCAAATTGCACGGCTCGACAGGGAAACAAGGGAATTACTATCCGAAGAAGGGGAAATATATATTTTATCAAGTTTGTTCAATTATCCAAACCTGTCCGGAATAATTTTCCAGGATTACAATAAGGGAGCCATTTCTGCAAGACTGATAGCCAATATAATAAAAAATGCCATGCTGCAGAACATTCCCGTATTTGTAGACCCGAAATTAGAAAATTTTTTCCAATACAAAGGAGTTACGGTATTCAAACCGAACCGCAAGGAAGCCCGCCAGGCTCTTGGTGTTTCAACAAATTCAAAATATGATTTATTAGCTATCGGAATGACTTTGCTCGAAAACCTGGAATGTGAAAATGTCCTTCTGACCCTTGGTGCGGACGGAATGATGCTCTTCGAAGCTAATGGCGATGTTTCTTCGGTACCTACTATAGCAAGGCATGTTGCCGACGTTTCCGGGGCGGGAGATACGGCTATTGCCACTTTATCGGCTATGGTAGCCGGTGGCGGCACGATAAGAGAAGCATCGTTTTTGGCAAATTATGCCGCAGGTGTGGTCTGCGAAGAGCCGGGAATCGTTTCTATTACTATTGATAATTTATTGAAATCAGTCAGGAACAACAGCGGAGAATAAATTAATGTACGATTTTAGATTGACGATTTTAGATTTAATAATTATAATTGTAAATATAGAATCTAAATTCTAAAATTTTCCGGATTCTTTTCCCAATTCATGGGGTCAGTATAACATTTTCGTGATAAATTAAAAAAGGGGAATAGTTGATGCTTTTATTAAAAGATGAAATGGCGCTGCTTTGCAACGATTTTCGAAGTCAAAATAAAAAAATCGTATTTACTAACGGATGCTTCGATATTATCCATGCAGGGCATGTTAGCTACCTTGCAGAAGCAAAAAAGCATGGAAATATATTAATAATAGGATTGAATAGCGACGAATCGGTTCGTCGTTTGAAAGGGAGGCATCGCCCAATAAACGAGGAGACAGACCGGGCTTTGGTGCTATCGGCACTTCGCTCAGTTGATTACGTCTGCATTTTCGATGAAGATACTCCTTTGGAACTGATAAAATTATTAAAGCCGGATGTACTCGTAAAAGGCGGTGATTATACAGAAGAAACCATAGTAGGAGCCGATTTCGTTAAAAGTACCGGCGGCAAAGTTGTCATAGTGCCTCTTGTACCGGGCAAATCCACGACGGAACTGCTAAGTAGAATAAGCCTGCAAATGTAACTCAATTAGGAGTTAGGAGTGTGGAATTAGGAGTTCTTTTCTTCGTACATTATTCAAAACAAATAAAATATTTATTTCTAATAAAGTTTATAGCTTAATAATTCCCATGTCATAGCTAACCTAAAACTATTACTATTATAATTCAGAGGTATATAATATTCTTCATATATAAAACCTATCCCTGGTGAAAGGTAAATTGGTCCCTTTTCCCAATAAAAACCATTAAAATATTCAACAGAATATTTATAACACTCAAAATTACCGGCAGGTACTTTCACTATAGCATTAATTGAGTCAATTTTTATTGTTGAAGAATCACTAATGTATGTATCACCTGCATTTCCTGAATATTTAAGGACTAAAGAAGCGACAAAAGAATTATTTATATTAAAATAATTATATAATCCATCAGCCCTATTACATAAATAATTGTAATCAAAGCTAAAAATCGTATCGTGTAATAATTGTATATTATATACTTTTTCAGAATTTATTATACTATCACTAATGACTTTCATAGTATCAATCTGAATAAATACAGATTTACCTGTACTGTCATATATACTTATTTTAATCACCCAGTAATTACCGACAGCAAGGGGCCAAATTACGGTTTGTGAAACGGGACTTGTTGTATTATCCTTACAGCTTACTAAAATAATCAATGAAAATAACGATAAAAATAGAATCTTTTTCATGGTTTTTCCTTCAAAACGTTTATGAATAAATTATAAAAAGCTATTTTATTGCATCAGCACTTAAATTCCATAATTTGATTTATAAACAATATTCTTATATACTCAACTCTTATTTCAAATTTAAAGAATATTTTGATTATTATCAAAAAATAATTCTTTTGGAGTGAAATAGTAATCGAAATAAAATTTGTGATACGATGGAGTAATTTTCACAAAATAAATTTCATGTTACGAATTGCAATATTACTTTTTATTATTCGCCTCTATTTTATTTTTTAAAATTTGTATCAAAATCAGGTTTCATGTGTTATTACATTTAAGAGAAATGTGATTTGTGGAAAAGTTTTATTTGGATTTTTCACTTATGTTTTAATGGGGAATAGAAGGCTTGTATGGGGAGGTTTTGGGGAGGATATGAATTTGTATTTGCAGATATTAAAAACGCTGTATAAACGATTTAAAGGGCTATTTTTTTTACTCGAAATTTAGAGAAATATTAATATATTTTAATTTTTAAAGGTTGTAAATGGAAGATAATTACTTGGAAGGAATCAAATGTGCCGTCTGTGGAAATACTGACGAAAAAAAATTTAAGATAAAATGGGAATATGTAAATTTCAAAACTGTCGAATGTAATGAATGTACTTTTACATTTATTCCTCCTTTTTACCGAAAAAATATGGATTACGAGCATTACAAAGATGAAGCCGTACTGGATGAAATCAGGAATGGAAATAATTGGCTCAAGATTCAGCGTCATCTACACAAATTCAAGCTAATCGGAAAATACAAAAAGCAAGGCAAGCTCTTCGATTTGGGTGCCGGATGGGGGCATTTTCTCTATACTGCGAGGATGAAAGGCTATGACATTTACGGTGTAGAAATATCACAATTAAATTGTGTCTATTCTACGGGTGACTTAGGATTGCCGGTACAAAACATCAGCTTTTTCGACTTAAAAGAGGATGTGAAATACGACGTAATCACGCTATGGGACGTGCTGGAGCATATTGACAGGGCAGATGATGTTATCGAAAAATGCTCGCGTATTTTAAACAAAGACGGGTATATATTCATCCAGGTGCCTAAAATAGACAGCTACTATGCAAAAAAATTTGGTGACAAGTGGGGCGCAATTCATCTCGACCACGTAAATTATTTCTCGAACAAGGCTATGGCACATCTTTTAGAAAGATTCGGTCTTGAAGTGGTTGATTTAAAATCCTCAATCGAATTAAAAAATATGGTCGTTTCTTATCTTCTTCCTGTATTGAAAAGAAAGAAGCGAGTAAATAATGTCGAAACCCTTACGGAACC
>JBEKWK010000424.1:0-3510 GCA_049513175.1 FCB group bacterium | reverse complement strand
GTCATCATTTCTTGTGTCGGTGTGTCAAATACCTTCCATAGTGTCATTATCACAGTCTTCGCTCCAGCCTGCTGGAATGCTCTCCTTAGACCGAACACTCCTTCACCGTTTTTAATTTCTCCCAAACCTGTTTCGCAGGCTGATAGAACAACTAATTCAGTATTTTCCAAATCGAGGTTCATTGCTTCGTAAGCAGTCAAGAAGCCGTTGTCTTCTCCTGTAGGATAAAATTCGTCATTATTTTTATTATTTGCCGCACCAGCAAAAAATAAGCCTGAACGCAATAATGGATTTTCAATAATTCTCTTTGTCTCTAATCCATAAGTTAAACCGCTGTCCTTTTTTACATCTGATAAAAACAAGCCGTGCGTTGCTATATGCAATACTCTTGGACTGTGTACGCTTTTTATTGCCGCTTTTATTGCTTCATCTTTTATATATGATTTTACTTCCCATTTTTTATTTTTCAGAAAATTTTCAATATCAGATATTTCTTTTTCCGTACCCGGCAATGGCTTCAGTAATAACCCCCTATCGCTTTCGGTTTGTGAATTTTGTTCTCCTGTAGCTACTGCCATCTCGTATTTTTTTTCTTTTTCTTTTAGGGTTGCCAATGGTAAATCGAATGTAGGATTGCCGAAAAGTTCTGCACTGTTGTATATATTTGTCTCCTGCTGTTTCTGGAAAAAACCGGATATTAAATCTTTTGTACTATTCACCTGGAAGATTTCCTGTACCTCTTTTAAATACCTGCCATCAGGCATAAGAAAGGTTTCCGGATTAATTTTATAATAAATGCCATCTAAAGATATGTAGATTTTTTTAAATCCCTTTATTTTTTCATAGATTTTAGACCAATAATCATTAAAAGAATTTGTATCCTTAAGCATGCTTCTCATACATTTCATATAACCATTGTAGCACTTGTTTTCAAGGTCGTTACCGTTCTCAAGAACGACAATATCGGGGTATTCGGTAGTTTGTTCAGTAATAATCAGCGCAGCATAATATATTGTATCAGTTAATTTCCTGCCATGCCTTAGTCTGAATCTTATTATTTCTATTGCTGCTTCACCCGGCTGCAATGCCATGGGGATATAATTCCAGCCTATTTTCTTTTTTTCGAAGTTTTTTGCATAGATTTCTGATTTCAAGCTTATAGCTTTCTCATAATCATTTGCAAGGTTTTCAAGCGAATCAAGATTTATTTTTTCCTTTTCAAGCTGCTTTGAAGGCTTTGACCAGCATTTCAAGATAAATTCTTTAAGATCGAGCCAGTGCTTGTAATTTGCAATTAAGGTATCATCATTGGAATTCATAACCCTTGAGCGGATGCGACTTGAAGAATTGAAAAGCAAAGCTTTAGAATATAGTTGAATGTCGTATAGTTTCCCTGTGATTGAAGGATTATCCTTAATTCTTTTAATTGCAAAAGAATTGAACCCTTCGAAATCATTACTCACAGTAGCCCAGAATTGTTTTTTTTCAATTTCTGAAAGAGAAGGGAAATAATTATTAAGCATATTTTGGTTAACCTGCAATGCTTCAAGGTAGAGTGGTTCTGCATTTTTATATTCACCCCTCCCTTCTAAAAAGTATGCCATATTATTAATGCTTTGTGCTAAAGCCGGATGGTCACAACTGAAAATGTCCCTTTCCATCTGCAGACCATCTTTATACATAGCTTCAGCTTTTTTATAATCACTTCTTTCCTCATATAAAACTGCCATATTGATAGTACATTGTGCGAAATCAGGATTACCAGCTTTGTAAAGTCGTGAGTACATTTCAAAAGCTTCTTTATACAAAGGCTCTGCTTTGTCATATTCTCCTCTTTCATTATAAAAATATGCCATATTATTAATACTTTGAGCTAACCCGGGATGATCGTCTTTATATAGTCGTCTTTTCATATCCATTGCTTCTTTATATAATGGACCTGCTAATTTATAATCGCATATGGAATTGTAATAGTACGCCATATTACCAATGCTAATTGCTAATTCCGGCTGGTCGCACTTGAATAATTTTCTTCTCATTTCGAGAGTTTCTTTAAACAAAGGTTCTGCTTGTTTATTATTTCCCCTATTATTATAAAAAAGTGCCATATTATTTAGGATTGTAGCTAAATCAGGGTGATCACCTTTGTATATGCGTCTGTACATTTCAAGAGATTCTCTATATAAAGGTTCAGCCTGTTTATAATCACCTCTGGCTTCGAAATAGTAAGCCATATTATTAATGCCCTGAGCTAAACCCGGATAGTCTTCTTTAAAAAGACGTCTATACATCCCCAGTGCTTCTTTAAACAATAATTCAGCCTTGCTATATTCTCCGTGGCAATAGTATACCATTGCCATATTATTAATACATTGTGCTAAATCAGGATGGTCTCCTTTATAAATCCGTCTATACATTTCCAGGGCTTCTTTATACAATGGTTCAGCATGGTTAAAGTCGCCAATAGTATTATAAAGAAAACCCATATTATTTATACTAACTGCTAAATAAGAATTATCTTTTTTGTATAATCTTCTCTTCATCTCAAGTGCTTCTTTGTAAAGTGGCTCCGCCTGTTTATAATCGCCTATCGAGACATAATAATATCCCATATTACCTATACTTATTGCTAAATCTGAATGGTCACTTTTAAATAAACGTCTTCGCATTTCCAGGGCTTCTTTAAATAAAGGTTCTGCTTGTTTATTATTACCCCTGTTATTGTAAAAAAGTGCCATATTATTTATACTCATAGCTAAATCGGGATTGTCACCTTTAAAAATTCGTCTATAAATCCCAAGAGCTTCAATATACAAAGGCTCCGCCTGTTTGTAATAACCACAGTTTTCGTAAATGTATCCCGTATTATTTATAATTATAGCTAAATCGGGACTATCATCTTTAAATAAAGTCCTACTTATTTTGAGGTCATTTTCCTGATAATTAATAGCAGAATCTATTTTACCTGAATAAAAGTATAAAATAGCAATAGAGCCAAGAGTGCCGGCGTAATTTGTATCGTTTTTCCCAAATTCTTTTTCTGCCTGAGGAAGAGCTTTTTGTGCCCAAAGCATAGCAGTTTGGAAATCATTTTTTTCCTGGTAATATGTTGTACTGTCCATCATCTGCTGCCAGGTTTGGGCTTTACTAATGTAAAATGTAGAATGTAAAATGAATAATGAAATTATTACAAGTATTAGTCTCTTTTTCATAGTTTTCTTAATCGAAATTCTTAATTCTTAATTTTAAATTTTAAATTAATTATTCACCTACCATCACAAAGGCACCCCAGTAATAAGGGTCTTTATATTTAGCCCGAAGGTCCTGCTGTGCCTTACTAAAGGCTTCACGCTTTGTCATACCCGATACCCAGTTCGCATAAAACTTTGTCATCATTTCTTGTGTCGGTGTGTCAAATACCTTCCATAGTGTCATTATCACAGTCTTCGCTCCAGCCTGCTGGAATGCTCTCCTTAGACCGAACACTCCTTCACCGTTTTTAATTTCTCC